>JBGOVD010000343.1:0-3201 GCA_041477935.1 Dissulfurispiraceae bacterium
GGCGCATCCTCGATGCAGGCTTGCGCCTCCAGAAAGTAAGATCACTTCTCGACCTAAATCTCAACAAATCAATCACATGGAACTTCGTATCGGGTATAATACAGGATATAGTTGAGCCGGCCGCACCGGCAGCGCGACGAGCACTGTAGGGGCGCTGCATGCTGCGCCCAGATTCATCAGGCGCAACTCGAAACGTTTTCAGGAGGATTAACATAAAATGCCCGATGTAATCGGTATAAGGTTCAAATCCTGCGGCAAGATATACGACTTCGAAATCAACGGCATGGAAGTCAAAGAAGGCGATCATGTCATCGTCGAGTCCGATTTCGGTCTTAGCCTCGGCAAGGTTATCAGGGGACGCCGCACTATAGAGAAAAGCGAACGAGAATTGAAGCGTGTCGTCAGGGTCGCAACCGAGGAAGATTTCAAGGCCCAGGAGGACAACAAGCAACTAGAAACAGAGGCGCGTGCTTTCTGCCTTGAGAGGATAATGGCGCGGGGCCTGCCGATGAAGCTCGTCGCGACCGAAGCGACCCTCGATAGAAAAAGGATCGTATTTTACTTTACCGCCGAAGGGAGAATAGATTTCAGGGAGCTGGTAAAGGACCTTGCCGCAAAGTTCAAGACCAGAATAGAGATGAGGCAGATCGGCGTGCGGGATGAGGCGAAACTTGTAGGCGGTTTTGGCGTCTGCGGACGACCGCTCTGCTGCAATACCTTTCTGACCGGGTTCGAACCCGTCTCGATCAAAATGGCCAAGAAGCAGGAGATGGTGCTGAATATCGGCAAGCTTTCAGGCCTCTGCAGCAGGCTCATGTGCTGCCTCAGATATGAATATGACGGTGACCTGGGTACGATATCCACTGACGACGTGATACCTCGCGGTGCGGAGGATGCCCCTGTCGAGGTAATCGAAAAGAAAATATCACGGGGCCATCACAGGGAAAAGAGACCTCAGTCAGACCGCCCGCAAACTGCCGCCCCCGTCAAGGCTGAACCTGTTGTCGCTCCGGATAAATCACCGGAAGTTGTTGCCGCTGAACCAGATGCCGGGAGTCCCCCTCCTGCCAATGAAGGGACAACTGGAACCCCTGACGCGCAACAGAAGGACCACAAGAGGCACAGGAGGAGGCGCTTCAAGAAATGAGCACCGGTAAGCAGAGATTCTATATCACAACGCCGATTTATTATGTCAACGATGTGCCGCATATCGGGCATGCCTATACGACAATAGCAGCCGACATTCTTGCACGCTACAATCGCCTCAGGGGCAGAGATGTTTTCTTCCTCACCGGCACCGACGAGCACGGCCAGAAGGTCGAAAAGGCCGCCAAGGAAAAAGGCCGGACGCCGAAGGAACACGCAGATTTGCTGGTCGGAAATTTCAAGAACAGCTGGGTTAAACTTTCCATAAGCAACGACGCCTTTATCCGGACGACGGACTCAGAGCACCAGAAAATCGTCAGAGACCTTTTGCAGGAGCTTTACGATAAAGGCGAGATTGAGAAGCGCTCCTACTGCGGTCTTTACTGCACGCCGTGTGAGCGTTTCTGGACCGAAAAAGATGTTACCGAGAGCGCGTGCCCGGACTGCGCCAGACCGGTCGATCAGATCGAGGAGGAAAATTATTTCTTTCTCATGTCGAAGTACCAGCAGCGGCTCGTCGATCATATCGAACAGAACGATACCTTTATCCTGCCCGAGACGCGCAGGAACGAGGTACTCGGGTTCCTGAGGTCGAAACCTCTCGGCGACCTTTGCATTTCCAGGCCCAAGAGCAGGCTCGCATGGGGAATCCCGCTGCCCTTCGATGATAATTATACAACCTATGTCTGGTTCGACGCCCTCGTAAATTATTATTCGGCGACAAAGTATCTTGCGCCGGCAGCACGGCAGGACTGGTGGCCCTCTGATCACCACCTCATCGGCAAGGACATCCTGACAACCCATGCGGTTTACTGGTCGACCATGCTTATGGCCTTGGGGATGCCGCTTCCGAAAAACATATTCGCTCACGGATGGTGGACGATCAGCGGCGCCAAGATGTCGAAGTCCCTGGGGAATGTCGTGGATCCCAACGAAATGGTCGATAAATACGGTGCAGACGCATTCAGGTATTTCTTGTTCAGGGAAGTCACATTCGGGCTCGACGGCGATTTTTCGGAAGACGCCTTGATCCGTCGCATCAATACCGATCTCGCCAACGACCTAGGCAACCTTCTCAGTCGCTTCCTTACCATGGCCGACAAATATTTCGAGGGCAGCATTCAGCGGCCGGAACCATACTTGATGAGCAGTTTTGCCCGCGAATGCGCCGGCGAACTCGGCCATGTCATGGATGAGCCGGGGAATCCCCATTGGTCGCATCTCAAATTCAGCGTCATCCTGGAACATGCCTGGAACATCGTCAGGGCGACGAATAATCACATAGCGCAGACCGAACCATGGAAGCTGGCCAAGAACGATCCGGAGGGCCTCAAGGCCGTGCTTTTCGACATTTGGAACGCACTCAGAGTGACCGCGCTTTCGCTTTATCCCTTCATGCCGTCTGCTGCCGCAATCATGTGGAAACAGATCGGCCTCAAAGAACTGACAATCGATGCCACAGATAACCGCCAGGCCATCTTCGGGTGGGATTGGATGCCGGCTGACGAGATAAAAGTGTCCAAGGGAGAACAGCTCTTCCCGAGGATCGAAAAAGAAGAAAAGAGACAAAAAACAGATAAGAAAACTGAACCGCATAAGGAGAAGACCAGAATGTCCGAGCAGACTCCTGCCGCATCAATTGAATTGATCGGCATCGAAGATTTCGCAAAGATTGAACTTAAAGTAGGAACGGTGATCGCGGCTGAAAGGGTCGAAAAGTCTGAAAAACTCATCAAGCTCAAGGTCGATATAGGCGAAGAGCGCCAGATAGTGGCGGGCATCGGCAAGGCTTACGCGCCTGAAGATCTCATAGGGAAAAAGATTGTGGTCCTAGTGAACCTGAAGCCCGCAAAGCTCATGGGCATTGAATCACAGGGAATGCTATTGGCGGCAACGGACAGCGAAGGGACTCTTTCGGTCCTTACTCCTGAGAAAGACGTAAAGACGGGAGCAAAGATAAGATAGTAAGGTGAAGCGTAACCCCTCCCAACCTCCCCTTAACTAAGGGGAGGAGTAAAGGCTTAAATACGAGGGCTGAAATGAGCCAGGAAAAAA
>JBGOVD010000050.1:0-9104 GCA_041477935.1 Dissulfurispiraceae bacterium
AGCGAGAACATCGCGGCAGGTGCCAGTGTGCAAAAGGTGTTTCCGGTTTCGAGCAGTTTAGTGTGCGCCAGAAGGATCTCAATATCTTCCGGGGTTCCGCTGCCTTCTTCGAGCGCTTCGAGCATCTGTACGATCCAGGGCAATCCCTCGCGGCAGGGCGTACACCAGCCGCACGATTCGCGGGAGAAGTACCGCTGCAGGTTCAGCACCATGCCAACCGGACAGTTGCCGTCATCGAGTACGATCACCGTGCCAGTGCCCAAATGGCTCTGCACTTTTTTCATTGATGCGAAATCCATACTGGTGTCGAGATGCTCTTCAGTCACGAACTCGCTCGAAGCGCCGCCCGGAAGTGCGCCGCGGAATTTGAAGCCCTCTTTCATCCCTCCGGCATGCTCCTCAAGTATTTCCCTGAGCGTCGTACCCATCGGCAGCTCCCATGCCCCCGGCTTCTTCACCCTCCCGCTTGCGCCGTAGATCTTTGTCCCGCCTTCTTCGCTATAGCTCAGACTCCTGAACCATTCCGGGCCGTTGGCGACGATGTGAGGAACATTGCAGATGGTCTCGACATTGTTGACTACTGTCGGCTTTCCCCAGAGCCCAACCGACGACATATGCGGGGGCCTGCTGCGTGGGATGGCGCGGCGCCCTTCCAGTGCATTCAGGAGGGCGCTCGATTCGCCGCAGATGTAGCGGCCTGCGCTTACGTGCAGATGAAGTTCGTAATTGAAGCCCTGGCCCATGATGTTGGTGCCGAGGTGGTTTTTCTCGTAGGCTTCCTTTATTGCCTTGCTCAATATCCGTGCAGCCTTCACATAGTCCCTGCGGATGAAGATGTAGCCGATTTCGGCCTCGATCGCATAACCAGCCAGGATCATGCCTTCGATGAGCTGATGCGGGTCGCCTTCGGCGAGGAACCTGTCTTTGAAACTGCCCGGCTCCATCTCGTCGAAATTGCAGACGACATATTTAGGCCGCGGGACATCTTCCCCCATCGGTACAAGACTCCACTTCTTGCCCGCCGGGAAGCCTGCGCCGCCCCTGCCGAGCAGGTTTGCCCGTACGACCATGTCGATGACCTCTTCGTGGTCGTGGTCCGAAAGGGCCTTGCGGAGACCCCGGTACCCTCCGGACTCAACATACTCCCTCAGGTTGCATGGAGACCCGCCCGGTGTTATGTTTTTAGTTAGAGGTGTTTCCTTTGTCATGTTGTCAATATTTCTGCAGGATCTCATCCACAAGGGACGGTGTCAGATTCGTGTAAAGATCGTCATTTATCATCATAGCCGGGGCCTCTTCGCACACGCCCAGGCATGCCGACGGCAGGAGAGTGAACCTTCCGTCTTTCGTCGTCTCACCAAGTGAGATGCCGAGTCTTTCCGTAAGATGTTGTTTTACATCCTCATACCCGACAAGCCAGCAGCTTACATTGTCGCAGACGAGTATCACATGATTACCGACAGGCCTGCGAAAAATGAGGGAGAAGAAAGTGGCGACGCTGTCGACCTCGGCAGGCGTCATTCCAAGCATATCCGCAGCTTCTTCGAGCGCGTCATCAGGAACCCATCCCCGATGTCTCTGCACCACTTTCAGGACATCTATGACGGCCGCTTTTTTCGTCGGGGCCTTTTTTATCTCTTCTTCTATCTCTTTTTTTTCTTCCTGTGTAATCATTCCGGCCTCACCTGTCCACATCCGCAAGCACGAAATCGATGCTCCCCAGGATGGCCATGAGGTCCGGGATCATCAACCCGCGGCACATAAGCGGCACCATCTGCAGATGCGGAAAGGACGGTGCCCTGATCCTGACGCGGTACGGCATGGTACTGCCGTCGCTGATCAGGTAATAGCTGTTGATCCCCTTTGTAGCTTCGATCCCTACAGAAGCCTCTCCGGGCGGGATTACAGGCCCCCAGCTTACACCGATAAAATGGTTGATAAGCGTTTCGATGTCGTGCATGGTGCGTGCCTTCAACGGAGGCGTGGTCAGCGGATGGAGCGCCTTGTACGGTCCGTCCGCCATGTTATCGAGGCACTGCCTGACGATGCGGAGGCTCTGTCGCATCTCTTCTATGCGGACCACTCCTCTGTCATAACAATCGCCGTTAACGGCGGTAGGAATCTCGAACTCGAACTGATCATAACCACCATAAGGCCTCATCTTCCTCATGTCCCATTGCAGTCCGCAGGCGCGCAGGCCCGGGCCGGTGATTCCCCATTCCAGGGCTTCCTCTTTCGTATAGCAGCCGATCCCCTGCGTCCTCGCCTTGAATATCTGGTTGCCCATGACGATGCGGTCGTATTCCGCAAGTCTGGCGGGCATATAATCGAGGAAGTCCCTTATCAGCGAGTCCCATCCCCGCGGCAGGTCCTGTGCCACACCGCCGATCCTGAACCAGTTCGGGTGCATCCTGCCTCCGCAGATCGCGGAAATGATATCGAAGATCCGCTCCCTGTCTGTGAACATGTAAAAGACAGGAGAGAGAGCGCCGACATCCTGGGCAAAAGTCCCGTACCAGACGAGATGACTCGCGATGCGGAAAAGTTCGGACAGCATTATCCTTATCACCTTCGCCCTGTCCGGCACTTCTATTCCGGCGAGCTTTTCGACCGACAGCACATAGGCGAGATTGTTCATTACACCGCCAAGGTAATCTATCCGGTCCGTATAAGGGATGTAGGTATGCCATGACTGGCGCTCGCCCATCTTCTCGGCGCCACGGTGGTGGTAGCCTATATCGAGCGTAGACTCCACGATCTCTTCGCCGTCCAGTTCGAGTATGACTCTCAGAAGCCCGTGCGTGCCCGGATGCTGCGGGCCAAGGTTCAGGAACATCACATCCGTGTCGCGGAGATTCTTTTTCAGTCCCCACTCCTCCGGGCGGAACTGGAGTTCCTTCTGGCGGAGTATCTCGGTCTCATCGGGAAGGTCGAATGGCTCCATGTCTGTAGCCCGCGCCACATGGTCTTTGCGGAGCGGATGGCCCTTCCAGTAGTCAGGCATCAGGATGCGCCTTAGAAGCGGATGCCCATCGAAGCCGATCCCGAACATGTCCCACACCTCGCGCTCGTACCAGTTTGCGGCGGGCCAGATATCGACTGTGCTCCCGATGGAAGGGTATTCTCCTTTTAGCGGGACTTTGAGTCTTATGTCTTCGTTCCTGCCGAACGACATGAGATGATAGACCATCGTGAAATCGTTGTCGGGACGTGTAAATCCCGGGTCAGGGATGCGGGCATGCGACCTTTCGTCGATGGCAGTAAGATCGTAAAGCATTTCATAAGGGTGGTCGATGTCCCTTTTTAAATGACGAAGTACCTCCTTAAGCATGTCCGGCGAAACCCATGCAGTCGGCAGCGAATCTTTTGTTTCCTGTGGAAGAATGATGTTACTGCCGAATTTGTTCTGGAGTTCAGCGATCACGGACGGGGTATCAGTCATAGTTCCTCATACTTCATCCGGCGATCTCAAACCGACGGCTTTCATCCTTTCCGCGCGCATCATATCGCGCAAAGAGGGTGCGGGCGCCTTTTCGATATCCTGTGACCCAGCTACCCAGCTGAGGGGCCTCTTCTCGGATCCGGCCGCCTTCTGCAAAAGGAGCAGCCCTTCCATGAATGCCTCGGGCCTGGGCGGGCATCCCGGCACATAGACATCCACCGGAAGGAATTTGTCCACGCCCTGTACGACGCTGTAGATATCATACATGCCGCCCGAATTAGCGCATGATCCCATCGAGATCACCCAGCGCGGCTCCATCATCTGGTTGTACAGGCGTTTGATCACCGGGGCGATCTTGACGAAAACCGTACCTGCTACTATCATCACATCAGCCTCGCGGGGAGTCCCCCTTATAACTTCAGCTCCGAATCTTGCGATATCGTACCTGCTGGTGAGGCTGGTTGCCATTTCAACAAAGCAGCACGAAAGGCCGAAATTGAAAGGCCAGAGGGAATTCTTTCGTCCCCATGCGAGCAAATCCTGGAGGCGTGACATGATAAGCACCTTGCCCACCGCGTCTTCCATCGATTGTCCCTGAGGGCTCAAGCCTGTATTGTTCATAAGCAAAATTACCTTTCCTCCAGCGCTGCAGTTTTTCTTTTGCGCGGACCCCAGTCCAGGGCGCCGATTCTCCACAGATAGACCAGCATGGCAAGCAGTACCGAGATAAAGACGGCCATCCCGATATAGCCCGGCCAGCCGTTCTCGAACAGGGACACCGACCAGGCGAATATGAAGACAGATTCGAGATCGAAGATGATGAAGAACATCGCGATCATGTAAAACTTGATGTCGAACCTCATCCTGGCAGAGCCGGTGGCAAGGATTCCCGATTCGTAGGGTTCTTCGGCAGCGCTGTCCCGGGGCCTCTGTCCGAGCATATAGGAGGCGACAACCATCACTGCGGCGACGATAATTACGGCCACGGCATAAATAACAAAGGGCCAGAGCGGAACCGGATTCATCTTCACCTCATATAGTGTTACGGATGAGTATAAGTGTAGCAACGATGAGCGGACTAATCAATCTTAGTCGGCGCAGGAAGCGCGAAACGTGATATATTGATATTATCAGGCAGGGGATAAGCATCTTGGAGAGGGGCGGGATGAAGAGGGCATCGGTATTATCATCGATACTGGCAGCTGTAATCGTATTGCTAATTGTTGCGTGCAACCGTCATCCATCTGCTTTCGGTTTGATTATACCATTACCCCTGACCGGTCCTGAAGCGAAATTCGGCCAGATTCAGAAGCGCTCATACGAGATTGCCGCGGCGGAGATAAACGCACAGGGAGGAATCAAGGGTAAGCGTCTCGTATTGCGCTTCGAAGACAGTCGCAGTAAGCCGGAGTTGTCGAAAGCGATCGCCGAAAGGATTATAGATGTCGATAAGCAGGCCATCCTGGTAGGTGAGTATTCTTCCCGTTGCGCAAAGGCTGTGGCAGCCGTGGCTGAGGAACATAAGGTGCCCTATCTCGTGGTAGCGAGCGCGGCAGATGATATCACAGAGGGAAATAATCAATACGTCTTTCGCCAGAATGTTCCGAATGCTCATTACACCGACAGTCTGATTTCGTTTATGAAGCAAGTAGTGAAGCCGGAGTCCATCGCGATCATCTATGAAAGCTCAGCTTTCGGCACATCGGGTGCCGAAGATATGGCAAGACGGGCGGCAGTAGACGGTATAAAGGTACTTGCAAGTGAAAGATACGAGAAAGGCGCCATAGACTTCAGGGGGATTCTCTTGAGAGTCAAGGCAGCGAACCCCGACGTCATCTATATGGTTTCATATGCCGCCGATGCGGCGCTGCTCATGAAGCAGATAAAGGAACTCAAGATCGACGCCAAACTTTTTGCGGGCAACGCCGCCGGGTTCGCGATTCCGGAATTCATAGATTGGGCAAGGGATGCCGCAGAGAATGTCGTGACCGCAACACTCTGGAGCCCCAAGTTGAATTTTCCCGGTGCCCGCCGATATGCGGATAAATACAAGGCAATGTACGGCGATTATCCTTCATACCATGGTGCCTCTGCATATGCATCGCTATTCGTGATCAGGGACGCCCTTGAGAGGGCAAACAGCTGGACGCCCGAGGATATACTTGCTGCACTCAAGACAACCCATATCACGACCGCATTCGGCCCGGTCAGTTTCGAGGAAAGGGAGGGATACCGCAACCAGAATTTCATGGATACCTTCGTGCTCCAGGTCATCAATGGCGAGCATGAAACGATATGGCCCGCTGCGTATGCAACGAAGAAATATGTCTATCCGATTCCCGTGTGGGGTGAGAGGCGGTAAGGGAGGGCAGGCAGTTTCCGGTCGAAATCGATTATAATTCTCTGTGTCTGTGCAATCGGAAAACCTTAAACCCTTCCTCGACCAATTCTACGCGGATTTCGATTTCGCCGGCACGGCTGCGCGCGATCCGATTGAATTTCCGCGTTCGTACGCTAGGCCGGAAGACAAGGAAATCAGCGGCTTTATCGCTTCCGCATTCGCATACGGCAATGTCAATCTTTTCAAACCTGTAGTCAGGACTCTTCTCTCGAAGATGGGCGAGAGCCCACACGGATTCATCCGGCAATTCGATATCAAAAGTCAGGGCAAACTATTTGGAGGCATCAAATACCGTTTCAACGAGAACGACGACATCATAGCGCTATTCTTTATGCTGCACGAAATCCTGAAGAAATCAGGCTCGCTGGAAACGGTATTCAGAAAGCATTACCAGAACGAGGACGAAAATATCGGCAGCGCGCTTTCAGGACTGATCGATGCCATGATCGGAGTCGATACGACGCCCGTATACGGCGATAATGTAAAACCCGCCGGGCTCCTTCAGTTTATCCCATCTCCCCGCAAAGGCAGCGCCTGCAAGAGGATGAACCTTTACCTGCGCTGGATGATACGCGACAAGGACATAGATTTCGGCATCTGGAAGGGCATACCTAAGGACAAGCTTGTCATACCTCTCGATACTCACATTTCGAGGATATCAAAGTGCCTCGGATTTACCGGAAGAAAGTCGCAGGACTGGAAGATGGCGGTTGAAATTACCGAGTCGTTGAAAAAGCTCGATCCCGAAGACCCGCTGAAATACGACTTCGCCCTTTGCCATCAGGGGATATCGAAAGTCTGCAGCGCGAAGAATTGCGATGGGTGCAGGTTGTTCCTTCATCCCTCCCCTTAAGGTAAGGGGAGGCGGGAGGGGTTATAGCTTTTCCTGCTTCCGGTGAGGATAACTCCCCCTGACCCCCTCTTACCTTAAGAGGGGGAGAGCCATCATAAAGCTTTACTTATAGGTGCATTAATATGATATTCCTTCTTTTCAAACAAGCCCTTATGCTAATATATCGGCGGGAGAAACAAAGAAGGGGGAATGTAATGAAAGGTCTCAGGGGGAATTTTCCGGCACGAGCGGCACAGGCAGTATTTATAATCCTGGTTTTGTATGTTATGCTTCCGGCGTTCGCATTTGCCGAACAGTCCGAGGAAGAGAAAAATTTCCTTCTCATGTATTTCAAGGAGGAGGAGCTTGAGGTCGTTTCGTCTACGAGAAGTCTGAAATTCATATCGCGTGTCGCCGAGAACATGACTGTCGTAACAGCTCAGGACATCGAGCGCATGAACGCGCATTCGCTGGCGGAGGTGCTAAATACGCTCAATGGGGTGCAGATATGGTTCATCGGCTCTGCACCAGGGAACGAAGCATTTGCGTTCATTCAAGGTTCTGACCAAAGGCACGTTACGTTGTTTATTGATGGCGTTGTCCAAAATAATCTTAGTTCGAATCAGGCTCAGTTAGGGTTAATCCCTGTCCAATATATCGAAAAGATCGAGATAGTAAAAGGTCCGGCCTCATCCGTTTGGGGGTCTGCGCTCGGAGGCGTCATAAATGTTATTACGAAAAGTCCGTTTGATACCGGAATTCACGGCGCCGCATACGCATCATACGGATCGAACAATACAGAAGACATGCGTGCCGAATTAAGCGCCAAAGCAGGTGATGCGGGCATCTATTTGAATGTCGGGCAGATTCACTCTAATGGGTTCATAAACGGTACAAGCGTGACTAATAATAATCTTTATTCAAAGATGGTTTATAACTTGGCCAGCCACACAGATATCAGTCTCAGTCTTTCATACATAGGGGCCAAGCGAGGTAATGGAGACTTTAGCGAATTATTTAACGAGAAAATCAAGGACAGGGATGAACTTTATTTCGGCACCCTCGCAATAAATTCAAGACTGACGAGCAACCTCACCTTGGATATATCAGGTAATGCACAAAGAAATAGGAAAGTACGCGTTGCCAATGATCTGACCGATGGAGAATTTATCCCTGGTGACAGCGGAGTTTTTGATGACAGAAGATATGGTGGAAGCGCAAAACTAATATGGAAGTCTAAAAATAATACGGTTGTTTTGGGTACCGACTATAACAATGGAAGGGAGAAATCTGACAATTTGCTGGGGGGGAAACAGAATCTGACAAGATGGGCTGTTTTTGTTAACGACACAATCACCATCGGAGATTTAGCTATCACGCCTGGGATACGTTATGAAGATACCAATCAAAACGGCGACTTTATCAGTCCGAGTATCGGAGGCACTTATTTTTTGACGAAAAAGACTATCCTTCGGGCAACAGTTGCAAGAGGATTCAATATCCCGGCGCTCGGCGACACTTTTGGTACGGGGAGCGGCAGCCCAAACCCGAATCTTGAAGTCGAGAAGGTTATGTCATATCAGGTCGGAGCTGAAAGCGGAGAGTTGAAATATGTCTGGGTAAAGGTCTCTATATTCAGGCATGACCTAAAAGATGTTCTTGAGAATGATCCGACAGGCACAATGACCATTAACAGCGGTAGGCAAAGGCGACAAGGATTCGAGACCGAAATAAGAACGATGCCGGTATACAATACTGCACTTTCTGCTGGGACAACTTATGTCTATGCCAAGAACCGTGATACCAATGAGATTATCAAAGGGATTCCGCAATATACTTACGATGTAGCGCTAAACTATGACGATAAGAAATCATTCCGTGCTCAACTAAAGGGCCGCTATGTGTGGTGGAATGACGATTCAGGACTCTCCAAGTATTCTGATTTTATTTTTGACCTGAACATGGCTAAGACCTTATACAAACATGATTACCAACGGCTTGAAACATTCCTCACAGTCCATAATCTCTTTGATGGATCGCAATATCTCTTGTCGCCCTATAGAAACGCCGGCAGATGGGCCGAGGTCGGACTTAACTATAAGTTCTGACGCAGAATCGAATATATGTGATTGCAGCGATGAAATATAATATAATCTGTTATGCAGTTAAATCTTTTTCGAGGAGGGCAGGATGAATAAGCCGATAGTTATCTTGAAAAAAGGAGTATCTAAAACAGAGGTTGTGATGTCTACGTGTTGCAAGGCTGGGACAAGCCAGGCAAAGATGTAATTGGTAATTTCGAGCTGTGGTATAGTTGGTTAAAGCCAGTGGGGGATGATAATCCCCCCTGGCTTGTTACGGATTCCTATCAGTGAAATTATCAAAATATAGCCTTATTTATCCAGATAGTGTGAGAAAAGGGTCAAAAA
>JBGOVD010000199.1:0-4890 GCA_041477935.1 Dissulfurispiraceae bacterium
ATCGAATGTAGGGGCGCATCACGATGCGCCCATGAAGTTTAAAGATTTAAAGCAAGACGCGATCATCGGCACCAGCAGCCTCAGGCGTTCATGCCAGCTGCTTCACATCAGGCCAGACCTGAAGATCGAGCAGCTTCGCGGCAATCTCGACACCCGCATCAGAAAGCTGGATGAAGGACAGTTCGATGCGATCATCCTTGCCGCAGCCGGAGTCAAAAGGCTCGGATGGTCCGACAGGATAACCGAGATACTGTCTATCGAAACGAGCCTGCCCGCGATTGGACAAGGCGCCATAGGCATCGAATGCAGGACCGGCGGCGACATAAACGATCTCATAGCACCGCTTAACGATCCTGAAACATCCATATGCGTGCGCGCTGAGAGGGCCTTCCTGAAGAAACTCGAAGGCGGCTGTCAGGTCCCGATCGCTGCGTATGCGAGACTTGAAGGCAAGGTCCTTGTGATGGAAGGACTTGTAGGAAATCTGACCGGCGATATTATCATAAAGGAAAAAATAGAGGGAGCGCCCTCCGACGCCGAACCGCTGGGGCTGGCGCTTGCAGAAAGAATGCTCGCTCGCGGTGCAAAGAAGATACTGGATGAAGTCTATGGCAAATGCGCGCCAAAAATAAACGGAGATATAGCAAGTTAATGCACGAAATTAAAACAGGTAAGGTTTACTTAATCGGCGCCGGTCCGGGTGACATCGGCTTATTCACTCTTAAAGGGCTCAGGTGCCTGAAAAAGGCTGAAGTAGTGGTCTATGACTTCCACCTTAACGCTCAGATACTCAATTATATCGACCATGACGCCGAATTCATATACGCCGGCAAACGGGGCGGCCACCATGCGATGACCCAGGATGAGATCAATCAGGCGTTGATCGATAAGGCCAAGGAAGGCAAGCTTGTATGCAGGCTGAAGGGCGGAGACCCCTTCGTATTCGGACGCGGCGGTGAGGAGGCCGAAGCACTCGTCAATGAAGGAATCGAGTACGAGTTGATACCGGGGGTAAGCTCATCGATAGCCGCTCCTGCCTACGCAGGCATACCGCTTACGCACAGGAAATACTCTTCTTCCTTCGCAGTAATCACGGGCAATGAAGATGCCGACAAGGGTGAAAGCACGCTCGACTGGCCGCATCTTTCGAAGAGTTTCGACACGCTCGTCTTTCTCATGGGTGTGAAGAACCTGCACAGGATTACTTCTAAACTCCTGGAACACGGCAAGGCTCCGGATACGCCGGTTGCAATCGTACGCTGGGGTACCAGGCCGGACCAGAAGACGGTCGTGAGCACGCTGGATGCCATTGCCGATAAGGCCGCTGCCGAGGGCATAAGGCCTCCAGCCGTAATGATTGTCGGCAATGTTGTAAAGCTCAGGGAAACGCTGAAGTGGTATGAGAAGAAACCTCTATTCGGCCACCGCATTCTTATAACCCGCGAGTATACGCCCGACTATGAACCGCTGGAAGACCTCGGCGCCGAGGTCTTCGAGTTCCCGACCATCAAGATTGTTCCTGCGGAAGATTACTCCGCGCTCGACGAGGCAATTAGCAAAGTCGAAACCTACCACTGGATCATCTTCACGAGCTCAAACGGATTCGGTTATTTCCTACGCCGGATTATCGACAAGGATAAAGATATCAGGGACCTGAAAGGCATAAAGATATGCGCCATCGGCGACAAGACCGCAGCAGCGATCAGATTATCCGGCCTCAGGGTTGACCTCGTGCCGGATGAATTCAATGCCGAAGGCCTGATCGGAGCATTCATCAAAGAGGCGAGGAACTCAGTTCAGGACACGAGATACAAAACTTCCAACCTTGAGGGCTTGAGGATCCTGCTCCCACGCGCCGAGACAGCACGGGAGCTATTTCCCGACCGGGTCAGGGAACTTGGGGGAGAGATTGATTGTCCCGTGGCTTACCGCACTATAAAACCGGAAAAGCATGGAAAACGTCTTAATCGCTTTTTGAAGTCGGGCAGAATATCGGTTGCTACTTTTACGAGTGCAGCCACGTTCTCGAACTTCGTTGAAATCGTGGGAGGCGAAGCGGTCGATTTCCTGAAGGATGTCACAATCGCAGCCATCGGACCGGTAACCGCGAAGGCAATAGAGAAGAGCGGACTGAAAGTGACAATAATGCCCGAAGAAGCGACCATAAAGGCGATGGTGGACGAGATTATAAGGTGGGCGAAATTGTAGGGGCAATCCCTTGTGGTTGCCCTTGATACGCGCGGTTGCACATTTAGAAACGGGCAGGCACAAGACCTGCCCCTACATCACACCTACTCCAACCCGTAAATCTTGATCTTATCCAGCAGGTTCTTGTAACTTATCTGCAGCAACTCGGCAGACTTGGTCTTGTTGCAGTTGGTCCTGCGAAGCGCCTCTTTTATCTTTCGCTTCTCGACATCCCTTACCGCATCCTTTATGGACAGGGACGATATCTTTTCCTCCACCTCGAATTCGGTAAGCAGCGGGCCTACCACATGCTTGTCGATTACGTCCCCTGCGGACATCAGGACCGCCTTCCTTACCACATTTTTCAATTCCCTCACATTACCCGCCCAGGTATGGTTAACCAGCAGGGTGAGTGCATCGCCGGTAATCTCCCGTATCTGCCTGTTCAACTCCGTGCCTGCATCCAGGATGAACTTGTTCACAAAGAAAGGTATGTCTTCGGACCGCTCGCGCAACGGCGGCACCTTTATGACAAATTCTCCTAGCCGGTAATAGAGGTCCTCCCTGAAGCTCCTTGCCATAACACACTGCCTGATGTCCTTGTTGGTCGCAGCTACAACCCTGACGTCTATTGGGACAGGCGTCGTGCTGCCCAGGGGATATATGCGCTTCTCGTCAAGAATGCTCAGGAGTTTGCCCTGTATATGCAGCGGGATATTCTCGATCTCATCGATGAAGATGGTGCCGCTGTTGGCGTTTTCGAAATAACCCGTCTTGTGCCTGTCGGCGCCGGTAAAGGCCCCCTTCCGGTATCCGAAGAGCTCGCTCTCGAAAAGCGTATCGGGGACCAGGCCCATGTCCACCCGAACAAAGGTCTTCCTGGCCCTGTTGCTTACGGAATGGATTGCATTCGCTATGAACGTCTTTCCCGTGCCGGTCTCACCCTGTATTATCACCGACAGGTTTGTGCCGGCGACCTGCGTTACCTGGTCCACGATCTTCTTGATAGCCGGACTGCTGCCGAACATCTGTTCAAGGGACTGGTCCAGGGCATTGCTGAAGCGGTTGACTTCGATTTCGAGTTTCCGCCGTTCCACTGCGCGTTTAAGAGTGATAATCAGCCTGTCGAAATCGGGAGGCTTCACGGTGAAATCGTAGGCGCCTTTCTGGATGGCCTCCACCGCAGTCGGAATGTCTCCGTGAGCAGTCATAATTATTACCGGAATATGGGAATCTATTTTTCTGATCTCCTGCAAGACCTCTATCCCGTCCAGGCCCGGCATCTTCAGGTCCAGGAGTACGGCATCAGGCATATTCTTTTTAATAACAGCCAGGGCCGTTACTCCATCCTTTGCTTCCGATACTGCAAAACCTTCGTCTCTCAGTACATCTCCCACAACGGCCCTGAGATCATGGTCGTCGTCAACTATCAGTACTTTCCCCATTTATCCCCCCTGCTGCAATATCTTGCAAAGAACCTTCGGAAAATTCTGCAATCGGAATATAAATCCTGAACTCTGTGCCGCCGCCGGGCTTTGAATTGACGCAGATATGACCATGATGCTGTTCCACTATGCCGTAAACTATGGAAAGCCCCAGGCCGGTGCCTTTTCCGACTTCCTTGGTCGTAAAGAAAGGCTCGAAGATCCTCTCCTTTATTTTGTCATCGATCCCATGGCCGGTGTCGCCGACCGAGATAAGCGCAAAACTACCGGTCCTGGGAATACAACTGTCAAATGCTTCATTCACCTCATCCAGCATGACTGTCAAAGTACCGCCTTCGGGCATCGCGTCCCGGGCGTTTGCGACGAGATTCAGGACCACCTGCTTCATCTGCACCGAATCGGCCATGACAACCAAAGGCTTATCGGGCATCATAATCTTGTTTGTTATATTTTCACCAACCATGCCTTCGATAGTCGGAAGCATGTTGTCGATGATCTCATTCATATCGACCGGGTAAGACCGAGCGCCCTGACCCTTACCGAAGGCGAGCAGGCCCTGGACCAGCGACTTCGCCTTGGCGACCGAATTGTCCATGCGGAATATGTAATTATACAGCGAATCCTCTTTCGATATCTTCTTCTGCATCGCATATAGAGACGCCTGCACGGTCGTGAGGATATTGTTGAAGTCGTGCGCTATGCCGCGGGCAAGAGTGCCGACCGCATCCATCTTTTGCGAATATCTCAGCTGCTTTTCGAGCGCCCTGGCCTCTTCGTCCCTCTTCTTCAGGTTTTCGGTCATAACATTAAACGCATCCGCAAGCCTTCCTATCTCGTCCCCGGATTCGACCGATACCTTCTCGATCACTTTTCCCTCTCCCAGCATTTTCACTTCGTCGGTAAGAACCATCAGGGGCTCCAGAACTTTTTGAATCGCAACAACAAGGACTACGGTGCCGATGATCAGGAAGAGGCAGGCGATGCCTAAGGTTTGCCGCACGATCGCCCTGGCACCCTCCGTCAGGATCGACGAATCAAGCACGACACTCACCCGTCCGATAGTCTTCTTTTCGATCTTCGTCTCTTTCTGCTCGAAATAGAGGGCCTCCTCGCTGTTTTGCGCCTGTTCAAGTATTACCGGCTCGATGAATTCCATAGAGCGGCGGTCACCACGGCCGGATGGGGAACTCTCGGACGGTCGGTCACGGCTCAGGAGCTTTTTTCCCTCGGCCGTATATATGGTCACCGACAGAACCTC
>JBGOVD010000267.1:0-4059 GCA_041477935.1 Dissulfurispiraceae bacterium
GGCTTAAGAACGCCGGCCTTGATGCCCTTTTCGCGGAACTGGTCTACAATTTCCTTTGTTGTGCCTGCTGCCGAGCTCAACACTACAATTGCGACCTCGGCATCGTCCAGCCTATAACTCTCGAAGAGGCCATACTTCCTGCCGGAAACCTTCTCAAACTCTTTAGCTACATCGAGCACAACATTGGGGACCCCGCTCATCACATAATCATGTGCTTTGCGGTATTCATGATACATATCAGTCAGAATCAGCGGTCCGTAGCTGACAGGGTGTTTGATGTCGAGGAGCGGCCTGACTTTCTGATATTCTCCGATGAACTTAGCACCTGTCTCGTCATCGAGCCACTCCATCGTCTGGATGGCATGACTTGTGATAAAGCCATCCATGCCCACCATGACTGGGAGTCTGACATCAAGGTGTTCGGCAATCCTGAACGCCTGGATCATATTGTCAAAGGCCTCCTGAGCGTTCTCGCTATATAGATGTATCCAGCCGCAGTCTCTCGCTCCCATGCCGTCGGAGTGGTCTCCGTGGATATTGATAGGTGCTGCCAGCGCTCTGTTGGCCACGCCCATGACAATCGGCATCCTAAGACCGGATGCTACAAACAACATTTCCCACATAAAGGCCAGTCCCTGGGAAGACGTTGCAGTTGCGACACGGCCGCCCGCGGCAGCTGCCCCAATGCAAGCGCTCATTGCGCTGTGCTCGCTCTCGGCAAGTACCATCTCTGTTTTAACTTGGCCATTGGAGACAAAAGTTGTGAAACGTTGCATTATCTCGGTCGCCGGGGTAATCGGATATGCCCCACAGACATCCGGGTTCGCAATCCGCATCGCATTGGCAATCGCTTCATTTCCTGTTGCTGCAATCCTTTTCCCCATCATTTACTCTCCTCTTCCATGATGATAGCTTTTTTGCCTTTCTTGCCCGGACATTCAAGGGCACATATGCCACACCCCTTACAATAGTCATAGTCAAATTCGACACGCTTACCATCTTTAGTCTTAATAGACATATCAGGACAATAGATCCAGCAGAACATGCACTGGATGCAGTTTTCTTCGATCCAGATAGGTTTAGCGGCGCGCCATGAGCCGGTTTTAAACTTCCTTGCGCTGCCGGGTTCGGTAACGACTGCGCCAGGCGTAACTTCCTTCCAGGTCTTCATCCTTCAAGTACCTCCTCGTATCCCCTCTTGGTAGCCTCGAGGTTGCCGTCGATAATTTTTTGCGAAAATTTCTTTCCGAAGCTCTTCTTGACATCTGCGAGGGCCGACTCTATAGTTATCAGCCCCGAGACCTTTGTAACCGTGCCGATAAGGGGCGCGTTCGGCATCGGACGCCCGATCGTCTCGACCGCGATCTTGGTTGCGTCGACAGTGAAGACCTTCTGGCTCGGCTTAGCGTTCAGTTTTGCGCGTAAATCTTTCGGGTCTTTTGCGCTGTTGATAATAAATGCGGCATTATCAGGCGCACCCTCCGTAATGTTGATGCTGTCGAGGAGTGTTGCGTCCACGACCACGACAATGTTCGGCCTCGTCACTGGACAGTGCATGCGGAGCTCATTGTCGCTTATCCTGTTGAATGCGCGAAGCGGCGCACCCGCCCTTTCGGGTCCATACTCCGGAAAGGCCTGTACCTCCCGACCGCCGCTTAGGCAAGCATCTGCAAATACTTTTGCCGCAGTAACAGTCCCCTGGCCTCCTCGTCCGTGCCATCTTATTTCTACATTCTCTGCCATATTTCCTCCTTGACGACCTGCGTCATTATTAGTTATTTTTATTGAAGCATAATTATTTACTATTTTCAAGAAATTTTTTTCGCATCTATTTTATCCTATCGCATTCACCATTATCAACAGAAAGTCATAATAAATATATTTATCCAATAGCAAAACACTGATATTAATGTTATTTTTGATCGTCGCACATAAAGTTACACCCTCATTACACCAGGAGTAGACAGTTAAGATAATGCTGACACTATAGCGGCTTGCCTATTGCGCCTGTTCAGGACCATATTGTCTTCTTCTCTACGACTACAGTCTGATTACGTAGAAACGCATTTGAGGAATTTGTTGATATCGAACTCAAGGCTGATGATCTCTTTTGCGCGGTCGACTTTGCCCTTTTCCCGGATCATTGTATGCCCCATTATCCTCTCGATCCTATCAACAGTTGTAAAGGTGTCGGTTTCGACCAAGATGATCGGGATGCCTTTGGACTGGGCCTTTCCGATGACAACGTCGCTGGTGTGGAGTCCGCCTGTAAGGATAATACACTTGGTCGAAGTCTCCATCGAGACGAGCTGGATGTCAGTCCTGTGCGCTCCGGTGATAACAGCCTTGTTCGGAATCCGCCTGAAATAGCTGAGGGCTGAATCCACATCCATCGCGCCGATTGTGAAGTTCTCCACAAACTCAGCCAGCTTATCCTCGCAGCATAAGACCTTACCGTTGAGCACATCGACGAGGTGACGGACCGTCACTGCCTCCAGCAGCCTGTCTTTCCGGAATATACCGTAGACCGGCACGCCGGATTTTTCAACAAAGGGCTTAACTATCTCCTTGACATGAGGCAGGAGATTTTCCGGAACTTTGTTGAACACCCCCCCGCAAAATTGCGAACCGAAAAGCTTATGCGCCCCGAGTATGGTATCCATGGAGAGATCGCCCCTCCAGGGTTCGATCATGATTACACGTGCATCCATCTCCTCGGCCAGGGTGATGGCATCTATCTTCAGCGCGGTCCCCTCGAAGATATCGCCGCCGCCATGGATAAGGACGAAGTCCCTCTCCTTCAGCGCATCGAAGGCCGCCAACACCTGCTTGCGTTCGTCCTTTATGCCGCCTTCAAGCAGAAGGTTCTGAGTTTCGTAGCTCAGGACAAAAGGGGATATTATATTGAGCGGATCGCTCAGGCCGAGCGCTTCCCTGATAAAGACTGCGTCTTCGTCGTAAACATCAGGTCCCTGCTTGACGGGTATAGTGCCGAGCGGCTTTATATAACCAACGCTGTAACCCTGCTGCATAAGCTTCTGGGCCAGGCCGATGGTAAAAAAGACTTTCCCGGCTTTCGACCTGTTCGATGTTATCAATACTGGGACCATCTCTTTTCTCCTCGCGTATGCTTTATGTTCGCACTGACTTTATGCCTGCGGTTCGAAGATAATGCGCGAATCCAGGGCAAAGGCGCCTTTGTTCATCACCTTCATCGGGTTTACATCCAGATCCCTGATCTCCGGGAAGTCGGTTACAAGAGCCGATACCTTCATAATACCATCAACTATAGCTCCAATGTCGGCCGGCTTTTCGCCCCTCGTACCTCTCAGCAGTGCAATGGACCTGAGTTCGGTTACCATATCCTGAGCCTCGTCGCGCGAAACCGGTGCTATCCTGAACGAAACGTCCTTCAGTACTTCGACGTAAATACCTCCGAGGCCCAGCATTATCATATGTCCGAAGGTCCTGTCATAAGAAACACCGAGAATGACCTCCCTGCCCCCTTCGATCATCTGATGAAGCATGACCCCGCTGATATAGGCGTCCGGCATGAATCTCCTGGCGTTCGTGGTCATTTCGGTGAAGGCGTCTGCTGCGTCCTCGGCTGAGTCGATATGAAGCTTTACTCCGCCCACGTCGGTTTTGTGAAGTATATCGGGAGACGCTATTTTCATCACAATGGGAAAGCCGAGTCTCTGCCCTATTGCGGCCGCGTCCCTGGCCGAACGGGCCAGACCGTATCTGGGGAACACAAAACCGTAATGCATAAGAATTTGCATGGCCGAGTCGTCGCCGAATTCAATATGACCTGTTATGCGCAACGCATCAATCATGCTGCGTACAGTCGCCTTGCTTTCTTCGGAGATGCTATAGTGCTCGCTGCTCCGCTGCTTTTTCCTTGCAGTCGTAAATTCGCAAAGCTTTTTATACGATTCGACCGCAACTTCCGGATACGCAAAGGAAGGAATCGCGTTCATCTTCATTCGCTCGCTTGCAGCACGGACCATCTTGCCTCCGATGAATGCCGAGATGATCGGTTTGTCGGTCTTTGAGGCA
>JBGOVD010000321.1:0-3401 GCA_041477935.1 Dissulfurispiraceae bacterium
AAAAAGAGGGCTAAAGGACAGCAGTATTAACTAACTGAAAATATAAGAAAAAGCAGGTTATGTTACGTATAGCTGTGAGAAGGTCTCATAGTAAACTGTATCGCCAGGGCGATGAGTATGAGTAGTAACAGTGGTCGGGTTTGTGTATTAGACAAAGCCATATAGGGGGTTCTATTCTGCGTTGCAGTGTGATATGCTTTTGCAGTGAGTACAGAGTTGGCTATGTGAGTATGGACTGTAACGAAGAGCTACTGGATCGACGTGAAATTATCCCCTCGCAGTGAGGATGTGCATTATGTGTTACAAAAAGGAGAATACAAATGAAATAAAAAGTATCATAACTGGTTAGGCGTTAAAAGAGTTCTATAAACCAAAACTAATGCAAAGGAGTAAATCATGTTTAAAAAAGCTATTCTCGTTGCAGTAATTATCTCTGTTTCTCTTCTAATAGGTTGCGCATCAGTTCCGTTGGCCCCAATTGAGCAAGACAATGCGCTTAAGGCATTTTCCCCGCCTTCAGCAGATAAAGCCGGCCTGTACATATATAGAAACTGCTTTGTAGGTCAGGCACTCAGGAAAAATGTTTATGTAGATGGAGCGTTGTGGGGAGAAACGGCAAATAATATATATTTTTATAAACTAATAACACCAGGTCAGCATCAAATCTCTACTGAATCTGAGTTCGGTGATAACTCAATAACATTTCAGGCGGAAGGCGGGAAGAATTACTTTGCCGAACAATATATAAAAATGGGTGTATTCAGAGGTGGAGCCAATTTAAAAATGGTTTCTGAACAAGAAGGTATGGAACAAGTTCGCAAGTGCAGCTTGGCAAAATAAATAATGCATAGCAAGTCGCTGGAGAACAGCCTTTCAATCAAATAACGATGTCAATCATTCCAGGAGATGTTGACAGGCAGAGCAATTTGCCTAACCCTTGGCATTTATCGGCACCCAAATTTGATCCTGATTGAAATGCTGCGATACTTGTTTATTATTTAGCTGCAATCCGGATGAATCGTCCCCGGTCCGCTCTGGAAACGACGGCTGTCGATTGAACCTTTCCGCCATCCGGCTATAATTTATGTAGAATAGTATAGCTGTCATAGATTGAATACCCGGAGGTACGGCCATGAAGGTAATAGTTATTGGAGCTACAGGAACAATAGGCTTGCACTTGAAGGCTCCATGAGCGGCGAGGTTCTGGATGCCATAAAGTGATAATATCGGTTTATCCCGATATTATCACCGGACACTACACAACAAAACTGAAACCACATAAAGAACGCTATTTCATGTACGCAAGAACTTTTTCTCCCGTTGCCGAGGTGCCGAGAAGCTTCTTGGTATCGTCTGCGCTTGAAAAGAGATCGCCGGTGCGGTAGCCGTCCTGGAGGAACTTGTTGACTGCCGTTTCGATTGCTGTTGCGCCTTTTGCGGCTCCGATATGCCTGAGCATCAATGCAGCAGTAAGGATGCGTCCGAGCGGATTGGCCTTGTCCTGTCCGGCGAGTGTCGGGGCCGTCCCTGCTCCGCTTTCGAACATCGATGCGCCTGTATCGGGGTTTATGGCCGAGCTGCACATCATGCCCATGCTTCCCAATGCCGAGGCCGCGCCATCCGAGAGGATATCTCCATGCTCGTTCCCGCAGGCTATTACGCCGTTAAGTTTTGCAGGCGTAAAAAGCAAAGCATTGGCGGAATCTACAAGCTGATGGATGAGCGTAACATCGGGGAACTCCTCTTTACCGATGCGTGTCGCAATCTTTCGCCAGAACTCATATCTGGCCATTACGTTCGCCTTATCTATGGAAATAAGAGGCAGTTTCAGTTCCCGTGCATAGGAGAATGCCGCCCTCAGGTATTTTTCGATTGTAGCCTTACGGAAGTAGGCGAAATCGGTCACGATCTCTTCGTTACCCGTCACATCCTTCTTCAGCTTGACGCCGATCTTCTTGTTCAGGTCTGCAGGGATATCGCCAACGAAATCCTGATTACCGAAATAACTGTCTTCAAGAAGATACCGTATCCAGATCTGCCGGATGCCTTCAGCAGGAATCATTTCAGGCTTTACATTAGTCAGATGCGCAAGAGCCTTGTAATAAATCATGGGACGGAAGTTGAGCAGAAGTCCCATCTTGCTCCTCAGGGCGAGCAGTGCCCGCGCCTCCGGTTTCATCTCGGGCTTTTCAGCCCCGATTGTGTTGTCTTGCTTCGGATCGCCCACTCCACCGAAAAAGATTGTGCCGATTTCGACCGCCCTGTCAAAAGATTGCTTTGGCAGCGTATCACCGAATTTTTCGTAGGCATTCCAGCCCATCGGGGTCTCTTCAAAGGTGATTTTCACACCGTCCATTTTGGCCGCCTCAATGGCTATTTTACATGCCGCCGCCATCATCTCAGGCCCTGATCCGTCACCCTTGACGAGGGCAATTATCTTCTCTGCCATATTTCCCTCCTTTAGAAAAAAGGGGGACCGTAACCGGCCCCCCTCGTTCGATACTATTCCAACCCTGACTTTACGTTCCCATCTCCCAGCTCTTCAGATACTTCTTCTGCTCGGGAGTGAGTGTGTCGATGTTGAGCCCCATTGCCTTCAATTTAAGGCGGGAGATCTCCGTGTCTATATTTTCAGGTACGCTGTAAACGGTATTCTCAAGCTTCTTCGCGTTCTTCACCATATACTCTGCGCATAGTGCCTGGTTGGCGAAGCTCATGTCCATGACCGCCGACGGATGCCCTTCAGCTGCTGCGAGATTGATGAGTCTTCCTTCGCCCAGCAGATAAATCCTCCTGCCGTTTTTCATGGTGTATTCCTCGACGAAATCCCTGATGGTCCTTTGGGCCCTGGACATCGCCTTGAGGCTTTCGATATCTATCTCGACATTGAAATGGCCTGTGTTGGAGATAATAGCCCCGTCCTTCATCAGGGGGAAGCAGCCTTTTGAAATGACGTTGATATTGCCAGTAGCAGTAACGAAGATATCTCCGATCTTTGCGGCTTCCTTGATAGGCATGAGCTCGAAGCCGTCCATGGTGGCTTCAAGTGCCTTAAGAGGATCGATCTCTGTAACGATAACGCGCGCTCCCAGTCCCTTGGCCCTCATGGCAACGCCCCTGCCGCACCAGCCGTAGCCGCCAACTACAAAGACCGAACCTGCGATAAGTCTGTTGGTGGCCCTGATTATACCGTCCATAGTGCTCTGGCCCGTGCCGTAGCGATTGTCGAACAGGTGCTTGGTATATGCGTCATTAACGGCGATAATCGGGTATTTAAGCGCGCCGTCAGCCGCCATTGCCTTAAGGCGTATTACACCGGTTGTCGTCTCTTCGGTGCCGCCGATGACATTCTTGAGAAGCGCAGGCTCTTCCTTGTGGATCGTCGAGACGACGTCTGCTCC
>JBGOVD010000247.1:0-4257 GCA_041477935.1 Dissulfurispiraceae bacterium
CCGTCACATGCCAGGGCCTGCAAGCGGTTAGACTCCCCGATGACGACGTTTCCCCGTGCATAGACCTCTTTTTTGAAAGTCACGTCATTTCCCGACTCGAGATCATTCCGTGTATAAAGAATATTTTCAGTGACCGCGCCGGCAATATGCAGTGCATCGTCGGAGATCTGCACTGTTTCCTGTTTCGAAAGAGTCACAGAATGAAGTCCTGCAGGCATGTCTCCGATCGACTTAAGCAAGAGCTTCCTGAACGACGAGGCGAAGTAACGCGGGTCCTTGCAGTAGTTCATGTTGATAAAGAGCGGGGCCGCATCGTCTTTTCTTTTGATTTCGCGGACGCCCGGAACGAATGGCAGCACGAACAGAAATGCCAGCATTGCAAAGCAAAGGGCCAGTATCATGAGCGGCCAACCTTCGATGCGTCTGTCCTGAAGCGCTCTGTTTTTTGCCAGTGGGCTTTTCGTTTCGTGAGGGTATCCAAAACAGCATCGAAAAAGCCCCTGGATATATACCACATATTGAAAAAGAAATTGAAGAGCAGAAACGGCAGAAGCAGGATGCGATGCACCGCGCCGTCGAGAAGGCATCCTGTACCTACCTGGTAAAAGGGAGCGAAATTGCCGAAGGTGTTGTAGGCACCAATGAAGACAAGGAAAAAGATCCCCGCAAATATCTCCATCTCGCCCAGAAAAAAGAGGGCGAGTGAATCGGCAAGGCCGATGAGGAGTATCGGCGGGACCAGATATACCAGGAGCAGTAGCATTCCGTCGAACTTTTCACGGAATGAAAGATGGGCGGACTTGAGAAGGGGAAAAAAGTATCTGAACATAACATCATTATGTCCCCGGGACCATCTCCTGATCTGGCGCGCCCTTACGCTCCATTCTTCGGGGGCCTCCTCATAGCACTCCGCCCGGTTCGCATAGAGCACCTTCCATCCGTTGACGGAAAGCCTGTAAGTCAGTTCCGTATCCTCGGCCAGCACCCTGGTATTGAAACTGCCGAGATCCATGACCTCTTTCCTCCTGAAGCCCCCGACGGTGCCGCCGTACTGCGGCATGAGCTTGAGATTGAAGCGGGCCTGCTGGTCCACCTGATATCCCCCGGTCCGTTCGAGATCGAGGAGGCGGGTCAGAATGTTTTTGGCGGTATTGATCGGGACCACCCTGCCCATAACAGCCCCGACTTCTGGATCATTGAAGCAGACCGCGATGCTCTTTAGCAGGCCTTTTGGAGGAAGGTAGTCGGCATCGAAGACTATGATGATCTCACCGAATGCTTTTTCCATGGCTGCATTCAGGGCCGCGGGCTTGCCCCGCTCGCCATCATAACGGTGAAGGGGCTTTATTATTGGATATCTCGCGGCATATCCGTCCAGGATCTCACGGGTCTTGTCTTTGGAGAAGTCGTTTATAGGGATGATTTCGAGTTTATCCATATCGTAATCGGCTTCTACCAGGAGGTCGAGGATATTGGCAGCTACCTTCTCTTCGTTGTGCATAGGGATAAGCACTGATACGGATTTAAGCTCCGAGTCGATAATGTCATGGTAATAGATCCTCTGCTCATAAAAAAGCCTGTTGAGGGTAAAGATGAAGTGCCTTATAGAGTAAAGCACCATCGTTCCAATCGTGAAAAGAAGGTACGCCTTGAATATCAGTACGACCACTTCCATAACGTGAAATTACCTTTTATTTTTTTTGCCAGTCTTGCAGCATATACGCAGTAGATACCCACTATATATATGAAATCCACCAATGGTCCCAGGACAAAAAATAGAAGCGCCATATACAGCAGGGATATATTCCCGATGATAAAAAGAAATACTATGTACCTGAGCGTGCCAAAGATGAGCGAGTAAGCGAAGGTTGCCAGCATGGTGACTATTTTAGACGGCAGGGACGATGGCAGCGGCAGCACTGCCAGGCCCGTGATGACCGGTACAAAGAACCAGATGCTGATCTGTTGCTTGATGTAGAGGTCCGAATAGTCGGAGGCCTGATATGGAAATTGGTCCGGTACGAAGATGAAAAATACCGACGATAAAAACAGGATAAACGAGACCACGATGCAAAAAATGACCAGCGGTTTGAAGTACTCAATCCTGGGCAGTAGCACCAGGAGCAACAGGCTGACAACGGCATTTATAAAAGAAAAGAGGATTGAGGGAAACCTGCCCGGCAGTGTGATATAGTATGCGTCGCCGGCGATGTACGGGTATGAGACGATCCTCAGCGAATCATGATGGAAGTATGGTGAAAGAATCGTCTTTGCTATCATGCATAAGGCCCCGGTGATCTCGGGGTAGAAAAAGACTACGAATAGCGAAAGCGGCAGAGCAATAAAAAAGAATTGAAGGACGAACGGACGTTCAGAGGTGGATATTTTGCGATAAGAACGGTGAGAAAGTATCACCGATTTTGCATCTGCGCTCACAGCGCTCCATTTCCGTTGCGATACGTAAACTCACGTTCCGGTTCAAGCAGGGGGAGTAATCCACGGGACCAGCGATCGAGTGCCTCGACGATCCTTGAAGCGGCCGCGCCGTCGCCATAAGGATTTTTTCCGCAAGTAGCGGCGGCGTAGAATTCGGCATCCTTCAATAAATGAGATGTTTCCTTGACTATGGCCTCCCGCGATGTGCCTATGACCTTGGACAGGCCTTCGTTGAATGCCTCCGGACGCTCGGTAACCCGGCGCAGCACGAAGAGGGGCTTGCAAAGCGTCGGGGCCTCCTCCTGCAGTCCGCCGGAATCCGTCAGTATGAGGTGGGCGCGTTTCATGAGATTAACGAAAGTCAGATAATCCAGGGGTGGAATAAGATGTACACGGTCGACATTCGAGAGGATTCTCCTTGCCGTACTCTGCACCTCGGGATTCAGGTGAACAGGATATACGACGCGGACGTCCGGGAACTCATTGACGATATCAAGCAGGGCGAGGCATATTTCTTCCAGGTCCTTTCCGAGCGTCTCCCTGCGATGGCAGGTCACGAGTATTGTGCGATAGTTGTCGAAATCGATACCCTCCAGCGGTGTGCCCGAGCATGAAAACGGCTTGTTAAGGATGTAATGAAGGGAATCTACCACGGTATTGCCGGTGACGGTAATCTTCTCCGACGATACGCCTTCATTCAGCAGCATGGTCCTGGCAAGCGGAGTGGGTGCGAAATTGATCTCTGTGAGGATGGTAGTAAGACGGCGCATCCCTTCCTCCGGAAACGGGTTCAACATGTCGTGGCTTCTAAGGCCTGCTTCGACGTGGGCGACGGGGATTTTCCGATAAAAAGCAGCCAGTGATGCGGCAAAGACCGTCGTAGTGTCTCCCTGTACCAGGACCATATCCGGCTTGATCCTGGCGAAGGCCAAATCCATATGGTCCAAAACGCGGGAAGTGAGCAGCGACAGGCTCTGGCCCGGATACATGAGGTTCAGGTCGTGATTAGGCACGATCTCGAAAAGAGAGAGGGCCTGATCGAGCATTTCGCGGTGCTGAGCAGTGGCGATCACGACCACGTCGAAAAGATCGGAAGATTTCCTGAGTTCGTGAATGACAGGCGCCATCTTGATGGCTTCCGGTCTGGTGCCTATTACAACTGCAACACGCATCGGCAAATAGCGAACTACGGTGTTGCGGTCATGATCTGACGTTTGCAATATCCCCCCCCCGAGACTTTCAATATCAGGCTTACGAACGAATCCTCAATACTTGAGGCTATTTAAGCCTATATTATAGCACGGCAATGTGCTAATATAATTGTATTCGCCATAAGAAGGGGGAAGTACCCGTCAACCAAACTGCTTTGAATGACATGATATTTTTTGCTGCCTCCCGCTATCGCGCTACAGTCCGGCCATGATAAAATAATATGTCCTGAAAAGAACAGGCATGACTGAATTACAAGGGGGATAAATGACTACGCTTGAAAGAATTGAAAAATTATTTGTCGACAAGCTCGACCTGAACAGAGACCTGCTTACGCCGGAATCCACGCTGGAAAGCTTCGGCATAGACTCTCTCGACAAGATCGAGTTCCTGTTTTCGCTTGAGGATGAGTTCAAAATAAAGATCGCCGAGAGCGAAGTGAAAATAGATACTGTTCAGGATATTGTCAACATGGTCGATAGACTCGTCGCCGAACAGCACGGCAACGCCTAAGACCCGTTAGATGAGCATGAGAAGAGTCGCTATAACCGGGCTGGGAGTGATCTCGCCCCTGGGTAATACTGCAGACGACGTTTTCAGAAATGCGATGTC
>JBGOVD010000230.1:0-4428 GCA_041477935.1 Dissulfurispiraceae bacterium
AAAATGGCGGAGAGGCAGGGATTCGAACCCTGGGTGGGGTGTTACCCCCACAACCGCTTAGCAGGCGGCTGCCTTCGACCGGCTCGGCCACCTCTCCAAGTGCGAAGTATATAATATCAACTCGGGAGAATAATTGTAAAGGCAGAGTGCCTGTGATAAAATGTCCCAATGAAGAGACACATTATAGATCGTGTTAAAGACACCTTGACAAAGCATTCCATGATTTCAGCGGGAGACCGAATTCTGGTGGGGCTTTCCGGGGGGGCAGATTCGCTCTGTTTACTGAAAATTTTGGACCATTTGAAGGACGCATTGGGCGTCGAACTATCAGCCGCGTATATCGACCATGGCTTCAGGCCGGATGAAACGCCCGCTGAAATGGAATTCTGCTCGAAGATCTGCGGGGAAAGAAATATCGCGTTCAGCGCCAGGAAGATCGATGCCAAAGCATATGCCGAAAGCGAGGGGTTGAACAAGCAGGAGGCGGCCCGCGAACTAAGGTACAAGGCCCTTGAAGAGATAGCCGCTCAAAACGGAGCGAATAAAATCGCCCTGGCGCATAACGCAGATGACCAGGCAGAGACCCTGCTTATGCACCTCGTAAGGGGTTCAGGCCCGCTGGGACTTTCGGGGATTCCGCCCGTTCGGGGCCGGATCATAAGACCTCTTATCGAAACGGAACGCGGCGAGATCGAGGCATACCTTTCTAAAGAAGGACTCAATCACGTTACCGATTCCTCCAATATTAAAGACGACTATCTGAGGAACAGGATCAGGCATTCAATTATGCCATCACTGAAGAACATAAACAAGGATTTGATTCAGGCGGTTCTCAGGACTACAAGCATCTTCAGGGACGAGGAGCGCTATTTCGAGATTCTCGTAACGAAGACACTCATGAAGATGATCAGCAGAAAGTCGGACACGACTATCGAACTGTTCCTTGGGCCTATGGAATACATGGATACCGCCCTGCTGAGGAGGGTCCTGAGGCGTGCCCTCTCGGAGACGAAGAGCCTGAGAGGTCTGGGTATGGACCATATCGAAGACCTTATAAAGCTGATTAAATCCGGACACTCGGGCGACCGTATTTACCTGCCTCATTCCATCCGCGCCATCAAAGCCTATGCCACATTGATCCTGACCTCGGAAGCACCGGCAAGCCTGGGCGAGTATGTCATCACTGCACCTGGAGAGGTTGTGCTGAAGGAAGCTTCGACCGTATTGCGCTTGTCGATTGCAGCACGGAAAGAAATCGACGATATGGGCGACGGAAAGAAGAGCGCCTGTCTTGATGCCGACAAGCTGCCCTTCCCTCTCTCAATCCGGTCGAGAAGGTCCGGGGATTTCTTCTATCCCGGCGGGTTCGGGAAGAAGAAGAAAGTCCAGGATTATTTCGTGGATGAGAAAATACCACGCGATGAGAGAGACTCGGTCCCGCTCCTGATGAACAATAAGGATATAGCGTGGATAGCAGGACATCGGATTGACGAGCGCTATAAAGTTGACGATAATACAGATAGGGTACTGCTCCTGGAGATCAGACCCATGAAGTTCTGAGTAAGGAGGATCAAATGAAACATTCGCATCTACTGATGAACAAGATTCTTTTCAGCATATCGGCCTTCATACTTTTATGCGGCCTTGCAGTTCCACAGGTCGTTCTCGCTGCCGCACCGGACTCCTGGACATCATCCGGCATTCTTACGCAACTTGGAAATGCCATGGCCGACGTGTCCGAAAAAGTGAAACCCGCAATCGTAAATATTTCGACTTCAAAAACAGTGAAAACTCCCCGCATGCCATTTGAGGATCCTCTTTTAAGGAAATTTTTCGGGGAGAGCCAGCCTCAAAAAAGAAAGGTCTCCAGTCTGGGCTCCGGTGTTATTCTCACTGCCGACGGGTACATCGTCACTTGCAACCACGTAATCCAGGGGGCTGAGGATATCGTCGTCAGGCTCAATGACGGCAGGGAATTCAAAGGCAAGATCGTCGGACTGGACTCCCGAACCGATATCGCCATCATCAAGATCTTGGCTGATAATCTGCCGACCATTACATGGGGAGACTCGGACAAGTTGAGAACCGGGGAAGTAGTCATTGCGATAGGAAATCCATACGGCTTGAGCCAGACGGTGACGATGGGAATCGTCAGCGCCACGGGCCGTGCGGGTATGGGGCTTGTGGATTACGAGGACTTCATCCAGACCGATGCCTCCATTAATCCTGGCAATTCAGGAGGTGCACTCGTCAATTCGACCGGAGAGCTGATCGGTATCAATGATGCGATATTCAGTACGACCGGCGGCAATCAGGGTATAGGGTTTGCGATCCCTTCCAGTATGGCCAGGAATGTCATGGACAGCATTATCAGCCAGGGCAAGGTCGTCAGGGGCTATCTGGGCGTTCAGGTTCAGCCCCTTAACGCCGATCTGGCGAAGCAGTTCAGCCTCAAGGACGAAAAGGGCATCCTGGTGGTCGATATCACCGAAGGAAGCCCGGCTGAAAAAGGCGGCTTAAAAAGAGGCGATGTCATTGTCGGGTTCGACGGCAAGGACGTGGAAAATCCCTTCCATCTAAAAAACCAGGTCGCAGCCACAAAACCCGGGAAGACCGTCGAGATTAAAATCATAAGGGACGCCAAGCAGCTGAGTCTGTCTGTCGCTATAACTGAACTGCCTTCGGAGCCTGCTGCACCTGAGGCACAGGAAATTGATAATGCGCTTAAAGGCATTATCGTTCAGGACCTGAATGCCGACATCCTGAAGCAACTTGGTATAACGCGCGAGATTCATGGCGTCGTCGTTACGGGCGTTGATGAGAACAGCCGGTCGCTCGGCATATTAAAGAGGGGCGACATCATCATGGAGATTAACAGGAAAGCGCTGCATAACGCCGCTGACTATACAGGCCTTGCTTCAAAAATAGCCAAGAGGGATGACATACTGCTGCTTGTCATGCGCGGCGGATTCGCTCAATACATAACATTAATCGGACAATAACCGCATTGCAGACGATAAGCCCCTTCCGGGTCAGCTTGATATGACCGTCGGATAGATTCAGGAGGCCCTGATGGGAGAGATCCTCAAGGGCCTCTTTCAATTGTTCCGTCGTGTCGGCCGGGATGAGTTTAATGTCAAACCCTTCCGTTTTTCTCAAGCCGAGAAACAGCGTTTCCTCGATCTCATCTCTGCCGGTAAGCAAAGTCTCTTCAGCAATCGGTAATGCACCCAGCTCCACATCGTGTATGTATTGTCTCACATCGCATACGTTGGCGATTCTCCTGCCAGTCAGAAATGAATGCGCCCCGGCCCCTATGCCGAGATATTCTCCCCTGTCCCAGTAATTTAAATTATGCCTGCATTGGAGGCCCGGCAGAGAAAAATTGGAAATCTCATATTGCTCATAGCCTCCTTCAGTCAGCATATCGATTGCGGTGTAGTACATCTCGACAACTTCATCTTCATCCGGCAGATGGAACCGGCCTTTTTCAAGTTGCTCGTAGAGGACCGTGTTTTTTTCAGGCGTCAATTCATAAGAAGATATATGTTCAGGATGGAGAGAAACTACTTTTTCGAGAGTACTTTTCCAGCTGATAAGATCCTGGCCCGGGATCCCGTAAATCAAGTCGAGCGAAATATTCCCGAATCCGCCTTTTCTCGCAATATTGAAAGCCGCTATCGCATCAGCCGCGTCATGCATTCTCCCCAGAAGCGACAGTTCTTTATCGCCAAGAGACTGAACTCCTATGCTGATCCTGTTGATTCCGGCATTCAGAATACCTTTGATGCCGCTTTCGGTTAAAGTGCCGGGATTTGCTTCTGATGTGATTTCAGTTTCAGCACTGATACTGCAAGTGCTGCGGACCTTATCCATGATTGTCGCAATATCTTTTTCCTTGAGGATCGAGGGCGTACCGCCGCCTATATATATCCCATCCAGTTCTCCGGTATGCTCTCTTCTCATTTCCAGCTCTTTGCAGAGAGCTGTCATATAGGGGCCAATAATAGACCGGCTATCGGACACCGAATAAAAATCGCAGTATATGCACTTCTTCAGGCAAAAGGGAATATGGATATATAGATAACGGGCCATACAAACAATATTTTACATTATCGCATGCCCTGACTGCGTCATTGCTCGTGACAGTGGAAGTCACGGGACCTGCCTAAGCTTTTTCGTCAGCTGCACGATGATGAAAGTAGTGCTTAGGGCGGCAGCCATAAGGCCGATAGCAATGAAGACATTATTCAGCAGCGCCGGTTTCAATAAAAGAACACCCCCAAGATAGAGCATCATAAATCCTGAAACGAGCTTCAATACCTGCCCCTGGCGTTCGGACAACTTCCTGGTGCCAAGCGTCACCACAAAGACAGCAACTATCAGGGACAGCGGCATGACATAAATGACATTGTACAGAACGAGATA
>JBGOVD010000374.1:0-2829 GCA_041477935.1 Dissulfurispiraceae bacterium
ATGAAATCTTCGTAATCTGCTATTCCGACATCCGCCCTGCCGACAGCGCTGACGATTCCCGACGTCACTGTCTGGTTCAGCCCGAACGGGGTCCCGACGGCAAGAACAGTCTCGCCGACCTTCATCCGATCGGAGTCTCCAGCCTTCAACACCGGCAGGTTATGCGCTTCTATCTTGACAACCGCGAGGTCCGTCTTCGGGTCTGTGCCTATGACCTTTCCCTTGAATTCGCGTTTGTCCGAGAGCTTGATCTTTATCTCATCTGCATCTTTTATTACATGGTTATTTGTCAGGACATAACCGTCCTTATCGACAATAACACCTGACCCCAGACTGGACTGTCTGAATTCACGAGGCTGCCCCGTACCTCCGGACTGGTCGCCGAAGAACCTCTTGAAATGGGGATCGTTATGAAAAGGATTGGACATACCCTGAGTCTTTACCGTGCGCGTCGATGAAATGTTCACAACCGCCGGCTTGACGGCAGCAGCCACTTCGGCCATTGCCCTGTCTGTTTTCGAGAGAAGTTCGATAGCTTGCTTCGAGATCTTCGGTTCCTGGGCATATGCAGGAGAGTTGAAGCTCAAGCCTATCGATATTCCGAGCCCGATTATGCTGCCCGCTATGGCATAAGTTATCTTATTCAAAAGCGGTTTTTCCCCTGCGATCATCATTATACCTCCTGTCAGTTTGAGCATATCCCTGATAGTCAATATTTTACAGGATCATGCAAGATTCCGCTTTATGACAAGCGCGCTGTTTTCTGCACCGCAAGATTAATATCGACAAGATCGCGGCTGGAATGTGCAAGCCTTCGTTCTGCTGACATTACTATTATTTTAACTATTTTATCCATATAATTCACTTATTTCTTCACGCGGACCATTATCGACAATTTCTTTCCCTACCTGCAAAATAGCAAATTAATGTGAAACTGCGATGAAGGGATTATGAACAATTGTGAATCATGTAACTCAGCCGGGGATTTTCAATAAGCTCGCGCCCGCCACATTCCCTCAAGTTGCAGGGCTCTTCCATCTCGGGCGAAAATGTCAGGAGGCTTTCAGAGTTAACGACTCCATGAAAAACCTGAAGTCAGTCCGGGTTGATTGGCGAGGCTTGCCTGAAGTCCGATTTGAGGTCCCTTGAAGCGGGGACCATGTCCACCATCGTTTCTCCCTGAACAGGCGTGACACTCTCCAACCAGCTGTGGCCATCGTAAGTGGCCCTAAAATACTTTCCACACTTATCGTTTGTACACTTCATCAGCAATGTAATACCAGCACTCGATCCATCCAATATCTCTTTTTCTTCACACTTCTTCAAGCATTCCGGACAATAAATTGTGTCTGAATCCATTTGCCCGGACATTTTCGGAAGACTCCCCTTATTCAATGCACCTGAGGGACTATGCCTTGCTGAACAATCTTGCTCACTTGCTGACTTGCGGAGATTGTATTGAGATCTCAGTAACATTACTTCCCCCGGGACTCTGCGTCTTTCGGGACCTTCGTACCTGCGTCTCCGTCCTCTAATAGGAGCGGTAGCTACAGAAGCCCACCCGTCTGAACGGAGTATCTTTTTTATTTTATTTGAAGATATCAACTCGTCAAGACAAGAAGGCTCTATCTCGGCAAGGGTGTCGTTTTGGTACATTATTTTAACAGACATGGCTGCCTCCCCTTAGCTTTCCGTCCCCTTCTCACGAAGGGTCCGGCTTTGTGATTAGCGACTATTTGACGCTTTCGTTTCAAGGATAGGTGAATATACGGAATAAATCTAGTCGGATTAAGTCTGATTTTGTTGTAGAACTTTGTCTTACACGTAATCGTTGTATATAGAGGCAAAAACTTGCTTATGCGAATTTAGTCGTGTAAAATTAGTGGATTGATTCGGATGGGGCCGACTATCGACGGGCAGCAGAATGGAAGCGTGAGCATCGAATGTCTTCATACCGAAAACAATCAGGAGGTAAGCCTATGAAAAAGTTACTTTTCTGCGTATCGATTCTGGCGCTGCTGGTCTCGTACGCTTTCGCAGACCAGCAGAAGCCGGTCAAGCCTGCTTCTAAAGACAAGTGCCCGGTATGCGGGATGTTCGTGGCAAAGTATCCTGATTTTCTGGCTCAGATAATATTCAAGGACTCTTCATACTCGCTCTTCGACGGCCTGAAGGACATGTTCAAGTATTACCTGAATATGAAGGCGTATAGTCCCTCTACAACGGTAGCCGACATCGATTCCGTATACGTAAACGATTATTATACGCTTTCGCCGGTCGACGGACTAAAGGCATATTTCGTAATAGGAAGCGATATTCTCGGGCCGATGGGTAAAGAGCTTATACCCTTCGCCAAGGAAGCGGATGCCAAGGCCTTCATGAAAGACCACGGCGGCAGAGCCATCCTGAAATTCACAGAGGTGACTTCTGCAACGCTCAGGGAGCTGGAATAGCTTTCGTGCGAAAATCGAATATCTATCTATTGTATATTGCCGTAAATATTACCTTGATCGGCCTGATGTTCGTCCATGCCTCGCATGTCCGGCAGGTCAATGGCCCTTATCTTAACGAGAAGAGCTCAATGGTAAAGAAATTCGAATTGACAGATCTCTGCCTGTTCACTGATGCAAGGTATACGAGGCATCCTTCGATGGCAGACCGGCACAGCGCGTTCCAGGACATGCCGATGTCGTTCGATCATTTTCCATCCGGCTCCGTAATGCCTCTCCCACCTCACCTGGTGAATCGTGTCGCGCATTGAGGCCCAGAGAAATATCCTCGACTTCACGCTCTCCTCGCTCCTCAGGCGAAAGAGAAAGAACGCTGCCC
>JBGOVD010000303.1:0-3603 GCA_041477935.1 Dissulfurispiraceae bacterium
GGAGGTTTTATGGATATCATCGTCATTCAGCCCGACACCCCTGAAGAAAATATCAGGCACATACTGAAGAAACTCGAAAGCAAGGGTTTGCATGCAAACGTTTCGCGCGGCACCGAACGTACGATCATCGGTGTCATAGGCGACACCTCCAAGGTGACGGAAGATGAAGAAGATGCGATAAGGGCGATGACCGGAGTAGAGAACGTCCTGCGCATCCTGAAGCCATATAAGCTCGCCAGCAGGGAGTTCAAAAAGACACCTTCCGAGATCGATGTCGACGGCGTTGTGATCGGGGGCAAAAAGATACAGGTAATGGCGGGGCCATGCTCGGTTGAGAACAGGTTCGGCCTTATCAGCATAGCTGAAAAAGTTAAGGAGGCAGGCGCGACTTTCCTGCGAGGCGGGGCATTTAAGCCCAGGACCTCTCCTTATTCCTTCCAGGGACTCGGCGAGGAAGGCCTGCAATATCTGGTCGAAGCGAAGAAAAAAACCGGACTCAGGATAATTACCGAACTGATGGACCCGCGGGACCTCGACGTAATCATGAAATATACGGACATCATCCAGATCGGGACGAGGAACATGCAGAACTTCAGGCTTCTCCTGGAAGTCGGCGGGGTGGATAAACCGGTCCTGCTGAAGCGTGGATTGTCCGCCACGATTAAGGAATGGCTCATGTCTGCGGAATATATAATGTCAAAAGGCAATCAGAAGGTGATGCTCTGCGAACGGGGCATAAGGACCTTCGAGACCGCTACTAGAAATACGCTGGACTTGAGCGCCATCCCGGTACTCAAGCAGCTTACACATCTGCCAGTTGTGGTAGACCCGAGCCACGGCGTTGGAAAGTGGGACCTCGTGGCGCCGATGTCGAAGGCGGCTGTCGCCGCCGGCGCGGATGCATTGATAATCGAAGTACATACAAATCCCGAAGAGGCGCTCTCCGACGGTGAGCAGTCTCTTAAGCCCGACATATTCTCGCAGCTGATGAAGGAGCTGAAACCGGTGGCCCAGGCTGTGGGCAGGGAAATATAAAAGATTCGGAGATAGAAGTGGCCTCGACTGATCAACTTTATTTCGACAAAGTAACTATCATCGGCGCAGGACTCATCGGCGCATCGGTGGCGCTTGCATTGAGGGAAAAGGGGCTCTGCCGGACGATAGTCGGCTTTGGCAGGAAAGAGGAAAACCTGAAACGCGCTAAAGAGCGAGGCATCATCGATGAATACAGTCTGGATGCAGCGGCGGCGACTGATGGCGCCGACCTCATTGTCCTGTGCACGCCGGTAGGCATGCTGAAGGATGGGGCTGTCGCGATTCGGCCGGCACTGAAAAAAGGCGCGCTCGTTACGGATGTGGGAAGCGTGAAAGGTGCGCTGGTTTCCGAGCTCGAATCCGTCATGCCGGAAGGCGTCGACTTTATCGGTTCGCATCCGATTGCCGGCAGCGACAAGTCGGGCATCGACGATTCGCGCGGCGACCTGTTCGCCGGGGCGAGGTGTATCGTCACACCTACGCCGCGATCCAGCAAGGAGGCCGTCGATAAGATCATCTCACTCTGGAAATTATCAGGTGGTCTTGTAGAAATCATGGACCCTTTCAGACATGACGAAATCTTCGCACTCGTCAGCCATATGCCACATATCGTCGCCTATGCGCTGGTGAATGCCGTAGAGAGCACAGATCCAGGATGCGTCGAATACAGCGGAGGCGGCTTCAGGGACACCACGAGGATCGCGGCCAGTTCCCCCGAGCTGTGGAGGGACATCTGCATGACGAACCGGGAGAATCTCCTGAATGTGCTCGACAGCTTTAAGGGGAACCTTCTCAAAATCGAGCAATGCCTTAAAGAGAATGACTGGGCCGGGATCGAAAAAGAATTCATCAGGGCGCAGAAATTAAGAATGAGTATCGACAAATAGAGTCAAGGCAGGTGGATATGCATAGAAGTCTTTACAAAGCAATGGTTTTTATAAATCGGCAAGTATTATTGATAGCAAGTAAGAACGCTTGTGATTTAATTACGGCCAGTATGCTTGTTTGCACATACTTCAAGGTATTGCTGGTAAAGCCTCCGATGCATATCCACCTGCCTTACGGAAAATCGAAGGCATAGAGGGCATAGCAGAAAATGGAAACAGTTGAACTGACTAGATCAAAGGGATTGCGGGGAGAGGTCACGCCTCCTCCCGACAAATCCATATCGCACAGGTCGATCATGTTCGCCTCGATGGCGGAAGGGAAGAGTGTGGTGCGAAACTTCCTCAGGGCGGAAGATCCTCTTAGCACTATCAAGGCCTTCAGGATGCTCGGCATCCCGATTACCGAGGGAGCAGCGGGCGAGGTGACGATCGAAGGAAAAGGGCTCAACGGTCTGACCGAGCCCTTCGACGTGATCGACTGCGGCAACTCCGGGACCACCATCAGGCTCATATCCGGAATCCTGGCGGGAAATCCGTTTCTCTCTATCCTCACAGGAGACGATTCTATCAGGCAGAGGCCCATGGCGAGGGTCATCAATCCCCTCAGGCAGATGGGTGCACTTATATCCGCGAGAGCGAACGACCGTTATCCTCCGCTTGCTGTAAAGGGCACTCAGCTGAAGGCTATCGATTATACAATGCCCATTGCATCGGCCCAGGTGAAATCATGCGTGATCCTGGCCGGGCTTTATGCCGACGGGACGACGACGATCACCGAACCGCAAAGATCCCGCGACCACACCGAAAGGATGCTTTCGGCAATGGGCGCCGAAATTAAATTGCAGGGCTTTTCAGTTTCGGTGAAGGGAAGTCCGAAGCTCCATGCAGCTGACGTGACCGTGCCGGCCGACTTTTCTTCCGCGGCCTTCTTCATGGCTGGGGCTTTACTGGTTCCCAATTCCGAAATAGTAATCAAAGATGTTGGAATGAATCCTACCAGGACCGGGCTCCTGAATGTCCTCGCGGACATGGGCGCTTCGATAAAGATCGAAAACATGAGGGAAATCTCGGGAGAACCGATTGCAGACATTATCTGCTCATCGGCAGCGAGGCTGAAGGCTGTTAAGATAGCGGGCGATATTGTCCCCTCACTCATCGACGAATTTCCTATACTCTGCATCCTGGCAAGCCAGGCGGACGGAGTCACCGAAATCAGGGGCGCCCAGGAACTGAGGGTCAAGGAGTCCGACAGGATCAAGGCCATGGCGATAGAACTCGCCAAGCTTGGAGTCGAAGTCAGGGAATACCCGGACGGCATTGATATAAAGGGGAATGCGAATTTGAAAGGCGGTCCTGTCGAAAGTTACGGCGATCATAGAATCGCGATGTCGCTGTCGATTGCTGCCCTTATCGCGCAGGGGACAACTGTGCTGAATAACGCCTCATGCGCAGACATCTCATTCCCCGGATTTTATGAGAAATTGAAGGGCCTGGAGGCTTAGAGTGGCAAGGGTTATAGCTATAGACGGCCCTTCCGGTGCAGGCAAAAGTTCTGTCTCCCGTCTGGTTGCGAAAAGGCTGGGATATCAGTATCTTGATACTGGGGCACTTTACCGTGCTCTGGCGCTTCATCTGACGAGGAAAGAGGTCGATCCGGAAGGCCCTGATGATAAAATTGTTA
>JBGOVD010000298.1:0-3667 GCA_041477935.1 Dissulfurispiraceae bacterium
ATGGCCTTTTCATGGATGCGGCCGCTCATCTTCGTCTCACGCTCGATATTGACTACGCCGGCCCTTCCCACATATGACTTGGCTGATATCCTGGACGGTTTCCCAAAACTGTAATCTCCAAGGTCCAGCACCGCAAGACCGTTTACCTGGCCGACCTTCTCGCCTGAGGTATTGACGATGAGGGTATCCTCGACCATCATCTCCTGGAGGATGTCCTCTATCCGGCTTACACGGTAGACCCTTTCCTCAAGCGCCTTGACAACGTGCCCGCCGTTTACTATCCGGCTGTCCTCTTTCTTAGCCCAAAAGTTGGCTTCCCTCACTAGATCGGCTATTTCGCTGAACCGTGTCGAAAGCTTGTTCTTGTGGACGGCAAGCCTCGACCAGTATTCAACGATCTTCGCCACTCCGTCCCTTGCGAAGGGCAGCAGCTCCTCTTCCTTCTGGCATGAGGCTATGAAAGCGGCATACTTGACCATGGCTTCAGGGGTCCGCTCCATCCGGCTGTCGAAGTCGGCCTTCACCTTGAAAAGCTCGCGATACTCGTCGTCGAGATTGTAGAGCATATAGTACAGATTAGGGATGCCGCTGAGGATGACCTTTACATCAAGAGGTATCGCCTCTGGCTTGATGCCCGATGTGCTCATGAGCCTGTACTGCTCCCAGACGTCTTCCACCCTTATCTCGCGGTTCTTGATCGCCCGCTTCAGGCTGTCATAAGAAAATATATTCTTCAGCAGGTCAAGGGCGTTGATGACTATATACCCGCCGTTCGCCCTGTGCAGAGAACCCGCCCTGATCATCGTGAAGTCGGTCAGTGCCATGCCGTACTGGACCTTGTATTCGAGCTTGCCGAAGAGGTTCAGATAGGTCGGGTTGCTCTCGAAGACGACAGGCGCGCCGTTTTTCTCGCCGTTGTTGACGATCACGTTTACGACATACCGGGCGAAAGAGGTCTCCTGCTTGGGCATCTTCATAAAGGGCAACTGCTGCGGCGCCTGCTCCTCGGTCGGCTTGAAGTCTTCGAGATGAGAGAGGATGTCTTCCTTCACGGCCTCCAGGTAGGCCTGTATCTTCATGTGGTCCATGTATTTTTCCCTGAGTTCGTCAATGAAGTGTCCCACGGCACCAAGGGCGATCTGGCGTTCGAGTTTGGCGAGCATTTCCCGCAGGAGTTTCTCCGCCTCGCGCACTGAACGGCCGATATCGTTCAGTTTTTCCTGGAGCATCTTGCCGATCTCTTCAGCTCTCTTCTTTGACTCTTCATCAAGGGCCGCAAATTCCTCCTCGGTCAGGGGCTCGCCCGTTTTCTTGACCGGAACGATGAACAGCCCCTGGGCGCTGCGCCTGATGGCAAAACCCTTCGCGAGCGCTTCTTCTTCAAGACTTGAAAAAAGGTTCTTCTGTTTCTGCTGAAACTCTTCTACTATCTTGTTGCGCTGTTTCTCGTAATCTTTTGATTCGAAGACCTTCGGGATTTCGACCGTAAGGCTCTTGATGAGATCGCTCATGTCCTTCTGGAATACAACGGCATTCCCCGGCTCCATCGATATTGCAAACGGTGCATCCGGGTCCTTAAAGTTATAAACATAACACCAATCATTCGGTACCGGTTCCTTGGCGGCCTTTTCAGTCAGTATGGTCCTGATCGCCCGCGACTTTCCTGTGCCTGCCTCACCGAGGGCAAAGATGTTGTACCCTTTGTTGTCGAGTGAAAGCCCGAAATCGATCGACTTGAGCGCCCTCTCCTGCCCTATGAGTCCTCCAAGATCGAGAATCTCAGAGGTCGTCTCGAATGGAAAAAAGCCGGGTTCACAGCATTGGTAAAGGTCCTGAATCGACAGCTTGACGGCCATGAGTTCCTCCTGAAAAAATCGGTAGGGGCAGGATTAATCCCGCTCCTGCATTAACTTTTATTTCGCTCTTGGATGGTGTTCGAGATAGGCCTTCCTTATCCTGTCGGCAGAGACCTTCGTGTAAATCTGAGTTGTCGATATGTCCGAATGGCCGAGCATCTTCTGCACCGACCTCAGGTCCGCCCCCCCGTCCAGGAGATGCGTAGCAAAGGAGTGCCTGATGCTGTGAGGCGAAATCTTCAGCCCCGCCAGATTACCTAGTCTCTTCAAGGCCTGCCAGAACCTCTGCCTGGTCATCGGCATACCCCTGCCGGTCAGATACAGGAAAGGAGATTGCCGTCCCTTAAGCAACGAGGGCCTTAATTCCAGCATATACTTTTTTATCTTGTCGGCAGCGCGCTTGTTCATCGGCACTATCCGTTCCTTCGATCCCTTGCCGAAGACCCGGAGAAATCCGGCTTCAAAGTTCAGGTCGTTTATCTTGATGGATATGATCTCGCTCACCCTGAGTCCTGATGAATACATCAGTTCAAGCATCGCCGCATCACGTACATATCTGTCACCCTTTACCTCGGTCTCAAGGAGGGTCTTGATATCATCGAAGCTCAGCGCCTTGGGAAGCCTGTCCCACTGTTTGGGATTTCGCAGGGTTTCGGTAGAGTCCTCAGAAATGATCTTTTCGGTAATCAGATATCGGGAAAAACTTTTCACCGAGGAGATGAAACGGCAGACGCTCGCGGTCGAATAGCCGCCGTCTTTGAGCCTGCCCAGGTAATCAACTATGTCTTCCCGGGTAAATGCCTGCTGCGCCCTGCTCCGCTCGCCCAGGAAAGCGAAAAAGCCTTTCAGGTCCAGAACATATGATTCTACGGTATTGCGGGACAGCCCTCTTTCGATCGAGAGATACGATATGAAGGAATTAAGCACATCCACAGACCTTTTTCTCTCCCATGCATTCTTCGAGGCCCGAAAGGATTTTCATCTTGTCATACATTACTCCGGCAATTTCGAGGAGATGCTTCGTGTCTTCCATGTTATATATCAGGAGCCGCTCCATCGCTTCGGCGCTGCCCCGCTTGGCCTGCTCCCACAGCTTTACGGCGTCGTAGCCGTTCAAGCCCCTGACGCTCTCCTCGCGCTCTATGCCGAGCGTCTGCTCCAGTTTCTTGAGCCCCCCGTTCATATCCAGCCTGCGAGCGGTAAAGCAGAGATCGAAATGAGGAACATCGAATTTTATTCCCGGAAATGTCCTGATAAGAAAGGGGACATCGAATGCTGCCCCGTAAAAAGTAATCAGGTATTTATAGCGCGAGAGTTCACGGTTAAGATTCTCGACAGTCAGGTTCTCGCCCCTTACAAAGCAGCGGCAGTCATGTCCGTCGTAAAGCCCTACAACGGTGGCGTAACCGCCACAGCCCGGCTGGAGCCCGTTTGTCTCGATATCGAGGCAGACCGCGCCCTCTCCGAATATGTCGAAAAGGCGCCAGTGCTCTCTGCGTTTCAGTATCCTGGCAAAATATTCTGCATTTTCGACCCCGAGTTCGATAGATGCACGGGTCAAAAGATCGTCATAGGCGATTTTTCTTTCAGGGCTGATACCTTCGATCTCTTTTAACCTCAGAAAATCATCCCAGGTAAGTATGCCCCTCCTCCAGAGGCTGCGCTCGAGTTTTTCCCCTATACCGTTAAGCAGGGAAAAGGTATGGCGTATCACAGAATGCTCCTTTTTTTGTTTCTATTATACCCTTTATGCAAAACCATAACAAATGGGCTGGGCCACGCCAAACTCTAATCAGTGATATCGGGTTTGC
>JBGOVD010000281.1:0-3850 GCA_041477935.1 Dissulfurispiraceae bacterium
AAAGGTCTTGCCCGATCCCGTTACGCCGAGCAGCACCTGGTGCTTATCGTCCTTAATGAGCCCTTCGGTAAGTTCCGATATCGCCTTTGGCTGGTCGCCCTTTGGAGTGAAGTCTGTCCTCATTTTAAATTCATCCATCATTTTATGTTAGAATAAGTCTGTTGCCGGAGTAAACGAGCGGTGGGAGGCTGGTTAACACTCTCACTTGTCGCTCAATGGAATTGATCACTTTCCTTTTTGAAAAGAGCCATCGGTCCAATGGGAAAAACATACAGCTGTTGCAGCAAGCCGCCGTTTCATGATATCCATGAAGAGTGCGGAATCTTCGGCGTCTTCGGTCAGCCTGAGGCGGCCAATCTCACCTATCTCGGTCTTTACGCCCTGCAGCACCGGGGCCAGGAAGGCGCCGGGATCTGCTCCACCGACGGCAAAACCCTCCATCTCGAAAAGGCGATGGGCCTGGTTTCCGATATCTTCAACGAAAAAAGACTCAAGCGGCTTCCGGGCCATTCGGCTATAGGACATAACCGTTACTCCACCGCAGGAAGCAGCGTCCTCAAGAATGTCCAACCACTCCTCGCTAATTATGCCCTCGGCTCCATAGCCATAGCCCACAACGGAAACCTTGTCAATGCAGAACAGATGCGCCTCGAGCTCGAAAACGAGGGCGCCATTTTCCAATCGTCATCAGACAGCGAGGTGATCCTTCATCTCATCGCCAGGGCAAAAAGCGAAGACCCATACGAACGCATAACCGAAGCCCTCAAAGACGTGCGGGGAGCATTCAGCCTCCTCTTTTTGAGGGAGAATGAAATGATTGCATTGCGAGATCCCTTCGGCGTCAGGCCACTGGCGATAGGCAAAGTCGATGGCTCTTATGTCGTCGCTTCAGAAACCTGCGCCTTCGATATCATCAACGCTGAATATATCAGGGATGTCGAACCCGGCGAGATGGTAATCATCAACGAAAACGGGATCAGGTCCATACAGGCGCTGAAGAGCCCCCGAAAAGCCTTCTGTGTTTTTGAATTCATTTACTTTTCACGGCCCGACAGCTATATCTATAACCATACCTGCGTCAATACCATACGCAAGAATTTCGGAAGGCAGCTAGCTATCGATTCTCCTGTAGATGCGGACATCGTAATTCCGGTGCCTGACTCGGGTGTTCCGGCAGCCGTCGGATACGCTGAGCAAAGCGGCATTCCATTCGATTTCGGCCTAATCAGGAACCACTATGTCGGAAGGACCTTCATCGAGCCGAAACAGAGCATACGCCATTTCGGAGTCAAGATAAAACTCAACCCGGTGCGATGTCTCCTCGAAGGTAAGCGCGTTGTGGTCGTAGACGACTCGATCGTCAGGGGCACCACCTCTAAAAAAATCATAAAGATGATTCGTGAGGTCGGAGGCGCCAAGGAAGTTCATATGCGGATCAGCTCGCCTCCCACCGTCGGCCCCTGTTTTTACGGCATCGATACGCCGACCCGTCAGGAACTCATCGCATCGACGCACCTCGTCGAAGAGATACGGAAATATATAACGGCCGACAGTCTCTCCTACCTGAGCATCAGCGGACTGAGAGGCATCGTCCCCCACCCGGAGAATTACTGCACCGCATGCTTCGATAATAAATACCCGATCCTGTTCCCGAGGGAAAAGTCGGCCCAGATGGAATTGTCTTTCGCGTAAAGGTCATAACCCCTCCTGACCTTTCCATTTCCGCCTCAGGCGGATTAAGGGGAGGAAATTTCCCCTCTTGGGTTAAGAGGGGGCAGAGGAGTTACTTAGAAAAGATTCCCGACCAGCGGGAATGACAGAATAAGGCACCTCATGATACTCGACACAATACGAGCGATATACAAGACGAACCTGGGCGTGAAGGCGGGAGAGAAGGTCTTGGTCTTCACCGATCTGCCGACGCCTTCCGAAACTATCGATGCCCACGACAGCAGCAGACGCGACGGGCTCAGGTATATCGCTATGTTGACTGCCGAGGTTGGCAGGTCCTATACGAAAAAGATCGTCTACAAGGAATTCCCTGCACCGGGCAGTCATGGAACAGAGCCGCCAGTCGAAATCTGGGAAACGGCCTTTGGAAAAACAGCTATCAAGAAGCTCGAAAAAAAGGGATTGCTTGCACCCTTGCTGAAAAAAGAGCTCCCGGACAGCGGCATTAAAGAGGCAGAAGAAGTATTGAGAAGAGTGACATCTGAGACGGTTAATGCAGTCATCGCCCTTTCGAATTATTCTACCAGCCATACGCGTTTCAGGGATTTCCTGACCAGGATTTGCGGATGCCGTTACGCGAGCATGCCCCTCTTCGATGTGTCTATGCTCGAAGGCTCTATGCATGTCGACTGGAAGGCACTGGCAAAGAGGACCCATGCCCTCGAAAAGATCGTCAATACAGCCGATTATGTCGAGATCACGACTCCCACCGGCACGCATATTCGCCTGTCGAAAAAGGGCAGAAGGGCTCTGTCCGACACCGGCATCCTCACAAAGAAATGCTCCTTCGGAAATCTGCCGGCGGGCGAGGTCTTTCTTGCGCCACTCGAAGGCACTGCGGAAGGGAAACTCGTCCTGCAGTGGGCGCCGACTCGTGAGTTGGCCGAACCGGTAACGCTCACGATAAGCAATGGAGTCGTCGTCGACATTAGAGGCAGCGAGCCTTTTGTCGATTATCTGAAATTCAAACTCGGCGACAGGGAAGGCAACAGGAACATCGCTGAACTGGGTATAGGCACAAACCCGATGGCAAAGAGGCCGGATAACATCCTCGAATCCGAGAAGATCCTCGGCTCAATCCATATCGCACTGGGCGATAACAGCTCGTTCGGAGGAAAGGTTAAGACCCCTTTTCATCAGGACTTCGTATTCTTCAAACCCACAGTGACATTAATTACGGCTGCCGGCGAAAAAGTAATGATTCTCAACAAGGGCGTCCCTCTTTTCTGATCCATCGTCGTAGAGACGACTCATATATTCAATTTCATCCTGCATTTTAGTACAAAGAAACAAGGAGGAGCCACATGGAAGCCCTTGTCGTCTACATCACCGCCCCCAGCGAAGAAGAGGCTGCGAAGATTGCCAGGATCCTCGTTGAGGAGCGCCTCGCCGGCTGCGTAAATATTGTTAAAGACATCAGATCGATCTATTCGTGGCAGGGAAAGATAGAGGATGAAAAAGAAGTCCTCATGATCGTCAAGACCCGGCTCAAGCTCTTCAGTGCCCTTACCGCAAAAGTTAAAGAACTGCATTCTTATACGGTGCCTGAAGTCATAGCGATGCCCATTGTAGACGGATCTGAAGAGTACATCAAATGGCTTAAAGAAGCGACGAGTCAAAATCAGTGAAAGAAGATATATATACCGATATCATCTGCAAAAGCTTCTGCCGCTATTTCAAAGAAGGCAAGGAAGAGATGCATTGCGGAGGCTATCAGTTCCTTGTTGACAATTTCACTGTTGCCGAATTATGCCGGCTGGCCGATCTCCCCGACAAGCCGGAGGAGATCAAGCACCTGATTCCACCTGACGATGAAAATCTCTCCAGCCTCGTCTGCGGCAGATGCGAGTTCCGGATAGACGGCTGCGACTACAGAGAGGACCGCTCCGGCCCTCCCTGCGGCGGGTATATTTTAATAGACAGGCTCATTAATAGCTGATTTTTTCATAACCCCGTTTGTCTCTTAACCCCTCCTAACTCCCCTTTCGCCTCAGGCGGATTAAGGGGAGGGACATTCCCCCTCTTGGGTTAAGAGGGGGCAAGGGGGAGTTACTTTATCTCACTTCCTTGATAAACGGTCCCATCACCATGTCCTTATAGCCTTTGCCCTGCGGGATAA
>JBGOVD010000301.1:0-3625 GCA_041477935.1 Dissulfurispiraceae bacterium
AAAGGCATCGGCGGAAATGAACTTCTTTTCCTGGAGCTTCTCCCCTATTTCGAGCAGACTGTCTCCTTCTACAATCGTAATCTCATATTCGATAATCCTGCCTTTTCTCAATTGTTGAAAAACATCGAAGGGTGAGATCCTGCTCCAGAAGTTGTAGTAACCCGCGCGCATCTTTCTGTCCACTCCGGTAATCTTGCCGAGGGCCCGAAAGAGAAACTTGTCACGGATAAGCTTGTTCTCCGCCAGTATATCTATCGCACTTTTATAAGTCGCCCCCTGTGGGATCTCAATCTCTATAGGCGTGGCGCTATCATAAACCGGGACAAATAACTGGATCAGGATGTATATCGGGAAGATGAAAAATATTGCAACTAGGACGTTTCGAGTCGATTTCTGCATATCTTTTAGAATACCATACCATGTAGAAAGTAGGGGCGTTGCATGCAACGCCCCTACAGGTTATTACGCAAATCAAAAGCAGCAGACAGGGTGAACCCCTGCCTGCTGCCGATTGTTAATTGTAGGGGCGATGAATGAAACACCCCGGCAATTTTTTTAGTACATATCTCCCATTCCGCCGCCCGGCATCTGAGGCATCATAGGCTTGTGATCTTCAGGGATATCGGTGATCATGACCTCAGTCGTGAGCATGAGACCCGCTACAGATGCTGCGTTCTGAAGGGCCGTTCTCGTAACCTTGGTCGGGTCTATGATACCGGCTTTGATCATGTCGGTGAACTCTTCGGTGTAAGCGTCAAAGCCGTAGTTGGGGTCCTTGGAGGCCTTTATCTTCTCTGCGATGATGGAGCTCTCGAGTCCTGCGTTGGTGACGATCTGTCTGAGCGGCTCTTCGAGAGACTTCTTTATGATGTTAACGCCGATCTGCATATCGTGTTCGAGCTTCGTCTTGTCGAGGGACTTGATGCACCTGATGAGTGCAACTCCGCCGCCGGGAACGATGCCTTCTTCAACAGCTGCCCTGGTTGCGTGAAGGGCATCTTCGACGCGGGCTTTCTTTTCTTTCATCTCTGCCTCGGTCGCTGCGCCTACATTTATAACTGCGACGCCGCCGACGAGCTTGGCAAGCCTTTCCTGGAGCTTCTCTTTGTCGTAATCAGAGGTGGTCTCTTCGGACTGGGCCTTGATCTGCTTTACCCTGCCGGCAATAATTTTGGGATCTCCAGCGCCTTCGACGATAGTGGTGTTCTCTTTATCGACGTTGACCTTTCTTGCCCTTCCGAGGTCGGGGAGCTTTACGTTCTCAAGCTTCAGTCCGAGGTCTTCGGTGATGACCTGTCCGCCTGTGAGCACTGCGATGTCTTCGAGCATCGCCTTTCTCCTGTCGCCGAATCCGGGTGCCTTAACGGCGCATACCTGGATGGTCCCGCGGAGCTTGTTAACAACGAGGGTTGCGAGGGCCTCGCCTTCGATATCTTCGGCAACGATGAGAAGCGGCTTGCCCATCTTTGCGGTCTGCTCGAGGATAGGAAGAAGGTCCTTCATGCTCGAGATCTTTTTGTCATGAATAAGGACGAATGCATCGTCAAGGACGCACTCCATCCTGTCTGCATCGGTGATGAAATACGGGGACACATAACCCCTGTCGAACTGCATACCTTCGACAACATCGAGGGTAGTGGCCATGCTCTTTGCCTCTTCAACAGTGATGACGCCGTCTTTACCGACTTTGTCCATCGCCTCAGCGATAAGCTCGCCGATTGAAGGGTCGTTGTTGGCGGAGATGGTGCCGACCTGTGCGATCTCCTTCTTCTCGACAACCGGCTTGGACATGTTCTTCAGCTCGCCGATAACTACCTCAACGGCCTTGTCGATGCCCCTCTTGATGTCGATGGAGTTGGCGCCTGCGGTTACATATTTCATGCCGTCCTTGTAGATGGCATAAGCGAGCACGGTTGCCGTCGTGGTGCCGTCACCGGCCACGTCGGAGGTCTTGGAAGCGACTTCTCTCAGGAGCTGGGCGCCCATGTTCTCATAGGGGTCCTTAAGCTCGATCTCTTTTGCTACGGTGACGCCGTCCTTGGTGATGGTCGGTGCGCCGAATTTCTTGTCGATGATAACGTTCCTGCCCCTGGGGCCGAGTGTGGCCTTCACGGCGTCACTCAGAGTGGTGATGCCCTTCAGGATTTGCTGTCTTGCGGTATCGCTGAATAAAATCTGCTTAGCTGACATAGTGTGATATCCTCCTGTTCCTTATTCGATAATGCCTAAAAGGTCTTCTTCTTTGACGATTAGATACTCGACGTCGTCGATCTTGATCTTCGAGCCCGAGTACTTATCGAAAAGCACGGTGTTGCCGGCCTTCACCTCTTTAACGTCCACGCCGACTGCCTCAACCGTACCCTTCTGGGGTTTTTCCTTTGCGACGTCCGGAACATAGATGCCACCGGCTGTCTTTTCCATCATCTCTTCGGAATACTTGATAACTACCCTGTCCTTGAGCGGTTTAATTTTCATAACCTGCCTCCTTTGTTTTATTGGTTTGATAAAAAGTTGTTAGCACTCTATATCGATGAGTGCTAATCATACCCTGAAAACAACTTCCCAAGCAAGGACTGTTAAAGGCAAATAAAGCCGGATATCGCCGTTTAAGTCATTCTTATAAGCATTTTTGCCTATTTTCCCTATTTTTTACTTTGTCATGGATATTTCGGAGAAAACTTGTTACCTGTGGCAACCACACCCTCTTTAATGATAAAATCCAGATCATGATAACTCTCGGGTTTTCCCCATGCCCAAATGATACTTTTATCTTCTACGCCCTCGCTAACAGGGCAATCGATACCTGCGGGCTCGATTTCGAGCTTCATATAGAGGATGTCGAGACTCTTAACCGCCTTGCAATGGTGCGTTCGCTCGATGTGACGAAGATATCCTGTCATGCTTTCCACCACCTTCAGGACGATTACCGCTTTCTGAGGTCCGGGGGGGCTTTCGGCCGCGGCTGCGGTCCTTTGATCATATCGAAACTCCCATACACAGGGAAGGACTTGAAGGGAAAGAACATCGCCATTCCGGGCGAAATGACCACCGCTTACCTGCTGCTAAAGCTCTTCTTCGATGCGACTTACGGCGCCAAACCGGCAGCTGTCGTTCCTATGCTCTTTCATGAGATCCCTGCAGCAGTGAGAGACGGCAGGGTCGATGCCGGGTTGATTATCCATGAAAGCAGGTTCACCTATCCTGAACTCGGGCTGTCACGTGTGGTCGATCTAGGAGAATGGTGGGAAAAAGAGACGGGGCTGCCCATTCCGCTAGGTGGCATCATCGCCAGGAAGTCCCTGGGCCGGAAGATCGAGATTATCGAAGATCTCATCAGGAGCAGCGTCGAATATTCGTTTGCTCATCGTGATGAAGCGATGTCATTCATAAAAAAATATTCGCAAGAGCTTTCAGAAATCGTTATAAATAATCATATAGGATTGTACGTGAATGATTTCACCCTCGATATGGGAGAAGAGGGACTGGCTTCACTTAAGGAATTGCTGAGCCGGGCCAAACACTCTGGCGGATAACGAAGAAAGGAAGGTCAAATGTCTCCATATATGTCAATCGATTCTTTTATCAAAGAGCCGAAGATAGCTTATTTCTCGATGGAAATCGGCCT
>JBGOVD010000135.1:0-6031 GCA_041477935.1 Dissulfurispiraceae bacterium
AAAGTCTATGATATCCCTTACGGGACCGAGAGGATCAAGGATAAATTAAAAGGTTATTTCCCCGGCGAATCGGGGGCCATAGACAGATATTTCGATAAAGTCAGACAAGTTTGCGAGCAGACCCCTTCAATGAATTTGCGCACGCTTGACGCCTTGCATAACCATCTGGATGAGGACTTTGTATCGCTGGAGGAGGTCCTGACCGGACTGACTCAGGACCCTGTGCTGAAGGCTTTGCTCTGCGGGTTCGCCATGTGTTACGGGGTGAAGCCCAGGGAGATTTCTTTCGCCGATCACAGCAGAATGTGCATAGGCCTTTACGAATCAGTCGCGCGGGTCAAAGGCGGCGGCGGGGCATTCATAAATGCCTTTAAAACAAGATTCATGGATTGCGATGTCGAAATCAGGTGCGGTACGTGCATTGCCGAGATGGCCGATATTAGCGATAAAAAAGTGGGGCGCTTTATTCTGACTGACGGCGAGGAAGTCTCGGCTGACGATTGCATCTTCACGATACATCCCAAAGAAATAATGAAAGTGCTTCCCGAAAAATGCCTGAGCGGGGCCTTTAGGGACAGGGTCTCAGCATTCGAGCCCTCCACCGGTTTCTTTTCTGTCTTTGCCGCCCTTGGCCCAGGGGATGACGATCCCGATTTCGATTCCTCGATCATAACGCTCGTGCCCGACAACGACATCAATAAGCTCATGGACGATGCCAACGAAGGTGACTCGGCCCTGGTCCTTATAAGGTCGATAGAGCGGGAAGGAGGGAAGACCCACAAGGTCATAAGTACGTGCGAGCCCTCTGCCCCCGGGCATGTCGCGGAATGGAAGGATTCGAAGGTCGGCAGGAGGCCGCAGGCATATCGCGACTACAAGCAGAAAAAGGTTGAGCATACGATGGAGCGCATTTTCGCAGCCTTTCCGGAATATAAAGGACGGCTCAAGGCTTATGATTCGGCTTCGGTACTTACTTTCAGGGATTATCTTAACAATTATGACGGGTCAGCTTACGGAATAAAGCAGAAGATGGGACAATACAACCTCTTCGGTAAGCTCCCAATCAGAAACCTTTATGCGGCCGGGCAGAGTTCTCTTCTGCCGGGGATAATCGGCGCTATGATGTCTTCATTCATTGTGGGGAGATCTATCATAAAAGAGGAGCAATACTACTCATTTATCCGCAGGAATTTATGCAGCTGAAAAGGGTCGTGGTCACGGGTGTCGGCGCCGTATCTCCTTTTGGGAGCGATGTGAAAGCCCTGATGGATGGGTTTGAAGAAGGTCGGAGTGCCGTGCGTTATATGGAAGGCTGGGACCAGTATACCGGACTGAGAAGTCATGTCGGGGCCCCTGCCGAGATCAGGGACGAGAAAAGAATCCCGCGGCAGAAGAGGCGGACCATGGGCCGCATGAGTATTTTTGCAGCCCAGGCTGCTGAGCAGGCGCTTGCCGACGCAGGTCTTGCACTTTCCGATATGCCTGCATGGAAAGTCGGCTGCGTCATCGGCTCGACCATGGGAAGCGCCAAGAGCATCAACGATACATTTGAACTGTTGCTGCCCAACAGGGATATCAGCCAGCTCAATTCGGCGATGTTTTTTCAATGCATGTCGCATACTGCGGCGGCAAATGTCGCCCAGTATCTCGAATTGGGCGGTTATGTAATGGCTACATCCGCAGCTTGCGCCTCCTCTCTGCAGGCCATCGGCACCGCCTATGACCTGATAAGGCTGGGAAGACAGGAGATTGTACTTTGCGGGGGGGCCGAAGAGCTTCATCCGACGGTGACGGGCTCTTTCGATGTGCTTTATGCAACGTCTGCCAATTATAACCAGACGCCCCAGAAGACCCCCAGGCCTTTTGACAGGGACCGGGACGGATTGGTATGCGGCGAGGGGAGCGGGGTCCTGATTTTAGAGGAGTATGAGCGTGCCGTCGGCAGGAATGCAAAGATTTACGCTGAAATTCTCGGCTACTCTACGAGCGGCAACGGCTCTCATGTGAGCCAATCCAACAGGGAATCGATGGTCCACTGCATGAGAGAGGCCATGAAAGATGCCCTGATCGCGCCGGAGGAAGTGGACTATATCAACGCCCATGCAACGGCAACGCTGCAAGGGGATGCGGAAGAGGCTGAGGCGGTTAAAGAGGTCTTCGGATGGGGCGTTCCTGTAAGCAGCCTTAAAGGGCATATAGGCCACACACTGGGAGCTTCGGGAGCGATTGAAATGATCGCCTCTCTCATGATGATGGAGAGGTCGGTTGTTTATCCGACGCGGAACCTCGACAATATCAGCCCTGATTGTGAAGGGATCAATCATGTCACACAAAAGACCGGTAAGAAGATTAAGACAATCCTGAAGAATGGTTTTGCATTCGGCGGCATCAATGCCGCGCTGGTATGCAGGGGTTTCGAAGGCCGGTGAAAATCCGATGGAGGCACAAATGACCGAGCAGGAAATTATCAATATTACGAATAAAGTATTCGAGGAGTCATTCGAGATAGAGAAGGAGAAATTGCGGCCCGATGCGCAGATCTTCAGCGATCTGGGGCTGGACAGTCTGGATGCGGTCGATCTTGTAGTCGCGCTCGAAAAGAACTTTGGAGTCAAGATACGCGATCATGACAAAGTGAGAGATATCCGTACACTTCAGGACGTTTATCAATTCATCCTTAATATCAAAAGGCAGGGCGTCCAGTAGAAACATGAGCAAATTAGCGCTTTATTGTTTCACTATCTATGTGTATACGCTTTTTTTGCTGTTCTCAGCGATAGGCATTCCTATCTTGACGGTCTTCGTTACCACGCTGTCTCTCTTTATATCGAACCGCAGTACGATGAAGCGCTTTCGCCGGGCCATCAGCTGGTACGGACGCCTTGTGACGTCCATACCTTTTCCATTTATAACGCTGCGTTATGAGGACCGCTCAAATGGGGAGCCCGACGGACCGTATATCTTCGTGAGCAATCACCGGTCTTCAACCGATGCCTTCCTGATGTGTCTGCTCCCGTATGAGGCTGTTCAGATCGTCAATACATGGCCTTTTCACATCCCGGTTCTCGGCTTTTATGCCAGGCTGTCCGGATACCTCAATATAAAAAGAATGCCGCCGGATCTGTTCTTTGAAAAGGCCGGCCGGCTCCTGCAAGAAAAGGTCTCCATCATATTCTTTCCGGAGGGGACGCGCTCGGGCGGAAAACAGATGGGTAATTTCCATGGCGCGGCATTCAGGCTTGCCCTGATGTCGAAAATCCCGATCGTGCCGCTCTGCATCTCCGGAAACGAGAATATCCCTCCGAGGGGTTCCGTGCTGCTGAGGCCGGGGACAATCAGGGTGCGCCGGTTGCCGGCCATAACCTGGAATGAATACAAGGACCTTAATGCGTTTTCGCTGAAGAACAGGGTGCGCGAGATCATAAGCCGGGAACTTCAGCTTATGGAAAACGGGCATACAGCAGAATGCGGGACCGACGCACAGAAGGCGTGAAAAATATGACCGAAAAGTTTAGAGGCATAGAGTTTGCCGGGCCGGAAGAGATCAGGGACCTGCAGGAGAAGCTCCTGAAAGAGCATCTTCGCTATATCACGGCGCATTCCCCTTACTACGTCAGGTTGTTAAGCGGCACGGACATCGATAGTGTGAATCTCGATAGTCTCTCCAGCTTCCCATTTACCGATAAGGCCGCAATCGAAGCATACAACGACGATTTTCTAGCGGTCCCGATGTCTAAAATCGTAGATATCGTCATGTCGTCGGGGACGACTGGAAAGCCGACGCGAATATTGTATACGGAAAACGACTTGAGACGCCTGGCCTATAACGAAGAGATATCCCTTGCGGGCTGCGGCCTGACTCAGGACGACGTAGTCCTTCTGACCTGTACCATCGACAGGTGCTTCATCGCGGGACTGGCTTACTATTCAGGGGCGAGGAGCGTAGGCGCTGCCGTCATCCGGAACGGCATCAGCAGCATGGCAAGCCACGGGGAAGTCATCAGGCGGATGAGGCCGACGGTGATTGTGGGGGTGCCGACTCTGCTTCTCAAGCTGGGGCAGTTCCTGCAGTCACAGGACATCAATCCGCGCGAAATCGGCGTGACCACGCTTGTATGCATCGGCGAGCCTGTCAGGGACAAGAAGTTTTCGCTGCTGAAGATAGGAGAATATCTTGAAGAGATATGGGGGGCAAATATTTTTTCCACTTATGCCTCTTCGGAAACGATCACTTCATTCTGTGAATGCGATGCCATGAGTGGAGGGCACCTCCATCCGGACCTGGCGATCGCAGAGATTGTCGATGACGACGGGAGGGTCCTGCCTTATGGAGAAATCGGCGAAGTTGTGGTGACGCCATTGGCCGTCGAGGGCATGCCCCTGCTTCGTTTCAAGACCGGCGACATGAGCTTCCTTATAGACGAACCCTGCGCGTGCGGGAGAAAATCTCTCCGGCTCGGGCCGATAGTGGGGAGGAAAAAACATATGATCAAGTGCCGCGGCACTACTCTTTATCCCAACGCCATACATTCTGTCCTCGATGAGATTCGTGAGATCGGGGAGTACTACCTTGAAGTGACGAACGATTTCGACCTTTCGGACCGGGTGAAGATTTATGTCTCCGTCAACGACAGGTCGTATTCGGCAGAAAACATAATGGACAAGCTGCAGGCACACTTGAGGATAAGACCCGACGTAATCATAGCAAGTGAAGAGAGCATACGGAAAGAGGTATGTTCCGAGAACTCGCGCAAACTAACCCGGTTCAAAGATAGGAGAACAAGCTAATGTCGAGTTGTCAGAAACGTATTTACGGGGCGGAATTCACAGCAACAGAAATAGAGAGCGCTGTCAGGGAAGGCCGGCTTTTATCGATGGAGATGGAGTTCAACAGTAATTGTAATTTCAGTTGCGTCTATTGCTATGCCTCGAACAATTCGGCATGCGAGGGTGAGTTGAACCGGGATGAACTTCGCGACCTTATTCTCCAGGCCCGCGAGTTGGGAGCAAAAAAAATTATCATATTGGGCGGAGAGCCGATGCTCTACCCGCATCTGTTCGAAATGCTCGCGTTCATAAAGGACCTGGGGATGGAGATGGAAATCTTCACGAACGGGGCCAATATCACGCTCGCGGCCGCAAAGAAGTTGTACGAATACGGAGTGGTCGTGGTCCTCAAAATGAACTCTTTTGACGACAAAATGCAGGACATGCTGTCAGGGAAAAAAGGGGCCGCAGTCCAGATCCGGAAGGCTTTCAAGAACCTGAAAAAAGCGGGCTATCCCTCCGGGTGCTCAATGGGGATAAGCACGGTCATATGCCGGCAGAATGTAGATGAACTGGAGAAGATGTGGGAATGGCTCAGAGACCAGGGAATCGATCCTTATTTCGAGATGATTACCCCTCAGGGGAAAGCCAGGGAAAGCGGCTTTCTGGAGGTCGATAACCTTCGGGTGCAGGAGCTTTTTCATAACATTGCGGAGATCGACCGGTCGAAATACGGTTACGATTGGGTCCCTCAGCCGCCTCTTGTGGGCGGACAATGTCTGAGGCACCAATTCTCATGCTCAGTAAACTCCTTCGGTGACGTCCAGCCGTGCGTCGGCGTTACCATTTCTGTCGGCAATATACGAGAGAGAAAGCTGCATGACATAATCAGGGAGAGCGAGGTCATCAACGATCTTAGGAATTATAGAAGGACGATAAAGGGGCCCTGCGGACAGTGTGCACGGCTGAATGAATGTTATGGCTGCCGGGGCGCCGCTTTTCAGTGCACTGGAGATTATATGGCGTCCGATCCGCTGTGCTGGAACAATGCGGACAAACAGGCGGACATTGTATGCCTTCCCGCCGACGCAGACGGCCTTGTTCCGCACAAACCCCCGATGCTCCTGATCAACCGCGTGACCGAGATCTCTGAGAGGCGGTGCGTAGCGGAGGTGAATATCTCGGCCGAAACCATCTTTGTCGGCGAGGACGGGAGACTCGATGAAGTATCATACCCCGAGATCATTTCGCAGGCTATTGCAGC
>JBGOVD010000296.1:0-3696 GCA_041477935.1 Dissulfurispiraceae bacterium
GTCAATTACTTCGTATCGAAAGAGGACATCATCAGCGCGATCAAAGCCACAGGATTTGAAGCCGCACAGCGGAATACATACTATAAAATCATCAAGAAATTTTAGGGGGCACTATGGCAGATTCCCTTTATGACGTAATCATCATCGGCGGAGGTCCGGGCGGACTGAGCGCAGCTTTGTACACTTCGCGCGCAAAGCTTAAGACACTCGTGCTGGACAAATCCAGAACAGCGGGTTCTCTTGCCTTTGCCAGCCTGATCGAGAATTATCCGGGTCTCGAAAAGCCCATGACCGGAGGCGAACTCCTGGATGTAATGCGTGCCCAGGCGACCGGCTTTGGTACCGAGTACAGAGAAACACAGGTCATCGGGGTTTCTCTGTCAGGGGAAATCAAAGAGGTCTTTACCATGGAAGCTACATATCAGTCGAAGACAGTGATAATCGCGACAGGCTCGATGGGCAGAAAGGCGACAATCAAGGACGAGGAAGAATTCCTGGGCCGCGGCGTCAGCTACTGCGCCATCTGCGATGCAGCATTCTTCAAGGGGAAAATAGTTTGCGTTTTGGGCGACTCCGAAGAAGCCGCCAAAGAGGCCGGCGTTCTCGCCCGTTTTGCCGAGACAGTCTATCTTATCTCTCCGTCGCAGAAACTTAAGGTCGAAGAGGATTATCCCTCTTTGCAAATCCCGAATATCAAACTGCTCCTCGGCAGAGTGGTGACTGCGATTGAAGGCGGAGATGCTGTCGAACGAATAAGAATGAAGGCATCCGGAGTAGAGAGCGAGCTCGCGGTCGACGGGGTCTTCGTATATCTCATAGGCAACAAACCTATAGTAGATTTCCTGCAAGGCGCTGTCGAGATGTCCGAAGAAGGCTGTGTCATGACCAACCGTGTTATGGAGACAAATGTTCCCGGCGTCTATTCCGCAGGCGATGTTACATGCACTGAAGCTAGGCAGGTAATAATAGCGGCCGCTCATGGATGCCTGGCTGCGCTTTCCGCAGAGAAACATATCTTCGGAAGGAAGAAGACCAAAGTAGATTGGCACTGATAAAAGATTGTAGGGGCGAGGCGGTGCCTCGCCCATCTTTAAAAAGAACGGTATAAATTATGAACAATGACGAACTGAAAACGATGGTCCTCGACTATATGGCTGAAGGCTATCTCGAAAACATTATAGATATGTTCAAACACGACGAAAGCCTGTATCCGCTGGTAGTCGATATGATCAGCGACGAAAGGGTCCGGGTGAGATTGGGAGGCGCAGCCCTGGTCGAAGAACTCGTCAAAATCGATAGTGATCCATTCGTAAGAATTATTCCCGACATCGCCCGCCTCCTCGAAGATTTAAACCCGACACTGCGCGGCGACGCTGCCTATCTGCTCGGCCTCATACGCCATGCCGACGCGATTCCCTACCTGCTCAAGGCGAAGGATGACGATAATGTATTCGCGCGTGAGATTATCGTAGAAGCGATACACGACATAAGGGGAGATAATTGAGAAAAATGGCGCCGAAGGTGTGATTCGAACCCGTCATTATTATTTTTATTGAACAGGCACTGTACTTCAGTTATTTCCATTGTGGACGATACAATAGTACATTACCAGTGTATAAGCTTTGGTCGGAAAAGGACCTGTAGTCTCCTGACTCCGACGCTGCTCTTGTGAATAACCAAGATGAGTTATATCACTGGAAGAGAGGCCTTTTATCATCGTGTCAGAACCAAACTGTGACATAGGTGCTGATCTGCGTAACGTTTCGGACAATCTCTACCGGACTATTTTCGAGAATTCCGGGGCCGCGTCCATTATAGTTGAAGAAGATACAACTATATCCGCTGCCAACCAGGAGTTTGCAGCTCTGACCGGCTATACAAAGGAAGAGATAGAAAATGGGATGAGTTGGGCCAAGTTCTTCACAGAAGATATGATCGAGCCCATGCAGCAATTCCATCGCATGCGGCGCACCGATCCCGATAAGGCGCCGCGGAACTATCAGACGAAGCTGCTGGACAGGTCGGGATCAGTGCGACATGTGCTTATGACCGTTGCCCTCATTCCTGATACAAAGAGTAGTATTGGCTCACTTATCGACATTACCGACCGGGTGGTGATGGAAGAGGCATTGAGGGAAAGGGAGAGCACTTTCGATCTGTTTCGCGAGTTTGGAACGGTATTCTCGGCTATCCCCGGCATCCTGACGATCATTTCGCCAGAAATGAAAATCCTCTGGACTAATCGCAAGGCACAGTCATTGACCGGACAGCAAAATGCAGAAACCGTTGGGGAAAACTGTTTTGAGATTTACCACGGCCGCACCGCGCCTTGTGATGGCTGTCCTATCGTAAAAAGTTTCTCTACCGGAGAATCACACTACGCCCGCATCTCTTCAACTGTGGGCACAATTTGGGATGTCAAGGGATTCCCTATCAGGAATGCGGAGGGCCGGGTGATCAGCGTTATCGATTTAGCCGAAGATGTTACCGAGAAGATCAGGCTTGAGGCCGAGGCCCTCCGTTCAGCCCATCTCGCGTCTATCGGCGAACTCGCCGCGGGCGTGGCTCACGAGATCAACAATCCCATCAACGGCATCATCAACTATGCCCAGATTCTGATGAACCGGATTACTGCAGAAAGCAGCGAACACGACATTGCAAGTCGCATCGTCCGGGAGGGGCATCGCATCGCAGACATAGTCAAGAGTCTCCTTTCCTTCGCCCGGCAGGGACAGGAGGAGAAAGGGCTGGTATCGTTGGGCCAGGTGCTCAGTGAGTCTCTGGCTCTGACAAGCGCACTCCTGCGAAGAGACGGCATCGAGGTGAAAGTTAATCTGCCCGACGATCTCCCGCTTATAAACGTCAACATCCAGCAAATCAAGCAGGTCTTCCTGAATCTCATCAGCAATGCCCAATATGCCCTTAATACCAAGTTTGCCGGTCCCCATCCCGACAAGCGGATCGGCATCATCGCGGAAGCCGCAGATGGAGGCCGCTCTGTCAGGATCATCTTCCGGGATGAGGGCACGGGCATGGGGCCGAAAACGATCACAAAAGCCACGCTCCCTTTTTTCACAACGAAACCCACCGGTAAAGGTACGGGCTTGGGGTTGAGCATCAGCCACGGGATCATCAGCAACCACGGGGGGAGTTTATCCATCGAGAGCGTTGAAGGCATGTACACGGCGATAATTGTAAACCTCCCGGCGGCGAAGGTGCGGCCATGAAACCGAAGATTCTGGTCGTAGATGATGAAGAGAGCCTTCGCTTTACGTTTGAGACCTTTCTGGCTGATGCCGGGTATGAGGTAATCACGGCCAATGATTACGCAACAGCGATTGTCGAGATCGATCGCCATCCCTTTGATCTTATCTTAGTCGATATTGTCCTGGGCCAGGAGACAGGCATGGACGTACTCAAGGTCGTGAAGGAACGCAACCTGACGTGTCCGGTTATAGTCATCACCGGCTCGCCTGATCTTAAAACAGCTTCCGAAGCGGTAAGGCTGGGAGCCTTCGATTACTTGCCCAAGCCGGTGTTGCAGCACACACTGCTTCGTTTGGCTGATCGCGGGATAAAACATAAACGGCTTGTTGACGAAAAGGAGAAATACCGTGCCGTTTTGCAGGCCATCTTCAGTAGTGTTCAGGACGCCATTATCGCTGTGGATCAAGACCTGATCGTTACGGCCCTGAA
>JBGOVD010000323.1:0-3395 GCA_041477935.1 Dissulfurispiraceae bacterium
AATACCTGCCGGGCATGAAGGAAGTAGCAACATTCAATATCGAGTAGTATAGTTTCGACGCTGGGGGGCGGGCTTCATGCCCGCTCCTCTCGGCATAGTCCTATGCCGAAGATCTTTTCTCCCATGCAATCGCCCTCTCGTAATCTTTGAAGAGTCTTTCGCGTTTCCTGAATTCCCTCGAATGGACTATTCTCCTGCCGCCCCGCCGTTCCGTTCCGATAGCTGCATGAAGCATTTCGTGGTATACGACAAAGGCCACAAAGTATCGCGGGATGGTCTTTTTGTCCAGCACCGGATTTATTCTGATGATATTAGCGCTTCCGCTGAAACTGCCTAGGGTCCGTCTCCTCACGGCATACCGCGAACACTTTGAGCCCCAGGTAATCACGGCGTTGATGGTGCCATCGAAATATTCAGCATTAATTTCATCGAACAGTTCGCGAAGATCGTGATATCTGCCGGAGGTCTTTACAGATATCTTCTGTGGAGGCTTTTTGCATAACCGGTCTCTGTTGTCACGCACGAAACCGCGGAATAGCGCCATCTCCCCTTTCCTGTGCCGCAGCATCGAGACGATTTCATCGATCACTCCGTTGTCCGCATCGAGAAACATCCTGTGCAGGCGAACGCACATAACACCATCCTTGATCCTCCCGGAAAGCATGCTGGCCGAATTATCGGTGAGGACGAGAGAGACCGGTCTGCCAAGACATGTTTCAAGATAGTGTCTGAGAGAATTTTCGGTGTGACCGAAGATGAGACCCAGCTGTCTCTGGATAAATTTCTTCAGCATATCCTGATTACTATAACCCAAATCCGGCATTAAGCGCTGCTGGCGCAAAGAATTGCGCCCCTACCGATGTGATAATATACAATCATATGGAACGCAGGAAGATACTTATTGTCGAGGACGAAAAGAAGATTTCCGATATCGTCAAATCATATCTCGAACGGGACGGATTCGATGTGACTGTCGCTGCAACAGGAGCAGACGCCCTCAGGGAAATCAGGAACAGGTTCGATCTCGTCATACTCGACCTAAAACTTCCCGACATCGACGGAGAGACGATCTGCAAATCCATAAGAGAGATTTCCGACATGCCGGTCATAATGCTTACCGCAAAGAGCGCCGAGGATGACAGGATCAAGGGGCTGTGCATAGGCGCCGACGATTATGTGATAAAGCCATTCAGCGTCAGGGAGCTTGTCGCCAGGGTGCAGGCCCATCTGAGGCGTTCGAAGAAAGACGAAAAAGAAGAGCTCTCTTTCAACAGGGGGGCTTTGGTTATCGACACTCCCGCGCAAGAAGTCAAGAAGAACGGAACGGTCGTTCCCCTCACAAGCACCGAGTTCAGGATACTCCTCAGTCTTGCCGAAAGGCCAAATATTGTATTCAGCCGCCTCCAGCTGATCAATATAGTGCAGGGCTTCGATTTCGAAGGTTTCGACAGGGTGGTCGACGCCCATATCAAGAACCTCAGGCACAAGATCGAGGACATTCCCCAGAAGCCCTCCTTTATCAAGACCATCTACGGGATGGGGTATAAATTCATAGGTGAGCCTGATCAATGAGAACCAAACTCTTCCTTGCCTTCATAGTTGTAATACTTGCTGCCCTTCTGTCGACTATTGTGTTCGAATACATGATTTTGAGAGACTTCGACAATTATGTCGGCAGTGTGCGGGATGATCAGATTCACTGGATAATGGTTTCGATAGAGGGAGGGTATAAGAACGGAGACTGGGACAACCGGGTGATGTCCGAATCCATTCATTGGGCGATGATGCTTGGTCTCGACATCAAAATCCTCAATATGCAGGGACAGGAAATCATCCCTTCACACCATTATATGGAGTCCCTGTCTCCCAGCATGATGCAGAGAATGGAAGAACTCTTTCATATACATTCTGATACAAATCTCGCATATTCTAAATTCCCTATCTCCGCCGGGGGTAAAAATGTCGGCATGCTTCTAGCCCGCTCTTTTCAGAAAAAGGAACTGGCTGAAAAGGAGGCCATATTCAAGGGCAGGGTCGCTCATTTTCTTTACGTATACCTGATCATAGCAGGACTTGGATCGGTACTGATCGGTCTGCTGCTATCTCAATACCTTTCAAAACCCCTGCTCCGCCTGAAAAAGGCTTCTGAAAAGGTTGCGGGCGGAGACTTCTCGGTGAGGATCGAATCCGCGTCTTCCGACGAAGTCGGAGACCTGGCAAAGACCTTTAACAGGATGGCTGAATCTCTTCAAAAGGAAGAGAGCTTGAGGAAACGTCTCATGTCGAATGTCGCACACGAACTGCGAACTCCCCTGACCATAATGAAAACACATGTCGAGGCCATGGCCGACGGCGTAGTGACTGATACAAGCAAAGGTCTCGTCAACATCGAGCACGAGATAGAAAAACTCATCGAGCTGGTAAAAGGTATTGAGGATATAACAGCGGCCGAAGCGAGCTTTTTCGTGAAAGGAGAAGCCGGCGAGATCAATCTGAAGGAGCTGCTTACAGGACTTCGCGAAGATCTGCTGCCGTCGTTTCAGACCCGCGGGCTCTACATCAAGATCTTGAAGGACAGCGATCTGAATGTGACCACCGACATCGAGAAACTCGAAAGGATACTGAGAAATATTCTTTCCAATGGGCTCAAATTCACCGACACTGGCGGCGTCTCGATAGATTACGGAACCGATGCAAAAGGTTTCTTTATCGAAGTTAAGGACACCGGCAGGGGCATCCCCGAACAAGAGCTGCCTCTCATATTCAACCGTTTCTACCGTTCAGAAGAGTCGCGTGTCGAAGGCCTCGGACTGGGCCTCGCCATCGTGAAGGAACTCGTGGAAGTCATGGGCGGAGAAATAACGGTGAGCAGCAAGGTAGGCCAGGGAACTTGTTTCAGGCTATCATTACCTTTTGCGGTATAAATAACTTTCAGAGATTGTTATTCTTTTCATTTCAATATAGCTGCTTCTCCGGACGATTCAGTGTGAGCAGTGCTGCAATTCAAATTCATAAAGAATAGCGGTATTGCCGACGCAATCAGCAAGGCACCCTGCCACATGATAAGAGCGCTGACACCCGCGATAGTAATGAGATAAAATGATGTGACCAGTGTTCCTATGATACTGCCAAATGTTGAAAGAGCATAGAGCGTCCCAATCGTTTTTCCCGAGGTATGCAGATTGCAAATCATCAATTTTGCCGTATAAGGACTGACAATGCCGAGAAAGACGGACGGCAGCAGGAAGAGCAGCATTGAAGCCAGCAATGGACTCAATCTTACCCCGAGATCTTGCATGAATATCCAGTCTGATATCGGTCCGCTGTAGAAGGGAAATGTCAGAAACAGAAGCCCCGGAGCAGCAATTATGAGGCTCAGCTTTTTAGATGAGGGA
>JBGOVD010000338.1:0-3274 GCA_041477935.1 Dissulfurispiraceae bacterium
CATAAACACCTTCTTATGGCCGGGAGGTTAATACTACTTTTATTTTGCAAGCATTATGCCATCTAAAATATCCAGATATATCAACATCAGCAATCAATTCCAGATGAGATAAGTTTGCCGCGAGGGAAAGATTTTCCTGCTATTCGGCCGCCTGGGGCTGCCCAACGGATGAGAGCTGCTATTGAAAACCCTCCCGACAGCATATAATGATAAATAACATCCGGAAAAGAGAGGGGAAATGAAGGCTAAACTCATTCTTGCACATGCGGTATTGACACTGTTATTGATATCGGGGTCTGCTTCGGCCGAGCAATCCTTTCGTTGCGGCACAAAGGTGGTTTCTATCGGTGATTCCAAATACCAGGTCCTCGCTAAGTGCGGCGAGCCAAGCTATACAGATTTACGGCGCGAAAAAAAAATCAAGCGCGATCTCTACCGCGATCTTTTCCCTCCTGCGGGGTACCAGGGCCGGCGGGAGCAGGAAAGGTACAGGGAGCCCTTCCTGGTCGAGGAGTATGTAAATATCGAGGAGTGGACTTATAACCGGGGGTCGAACTATCTGATCACGAATCTTACCTTCGAAAACGGGAGGCTCGTCGACGTCGAGACCGACGGTTACGGGTATTGATTCCACCCATTTCTCATTGACTAAAAAAGGGCTGGAAAGGTAATATTTTCTATGCAGCACGCGGACTTTGTACCCCTCCATCTGCACACTGAATACAGCCTCCTTGACGGTGCCATCAAGATCGAAGAGCTTATAGATCAGGCAGTCCTCTATAAGATGCCTGCGGTTGCGATCACCGATCACGGGAACCTGTTCGGCGCGGTGCAATTTTACTCAAAAGCGCGCAAGAAGGGCATCAAGCCGATCATCGGCTGCGAGGTATATGTCGCGCCCCAGAGCCGTCTCGACAGGATGAAATCGAACATCGACAACCTCTCCGAAGAGGCCGCCTTTCACCTGATCCTGCTTGCCAGAAATATCGACGGGTACCGCAACCTCGCCGCGATGGTTGCCAAGGCATACCTGGAAGGCTTTTATTACAAGCCGCGCATAGACAAGGACCTGCTGGAGCAGTACAGCGGCGGGCTTATCGGGCTTTCGGCCTGCCTGAAGGGGGAGATCCCATACTATCTTCAGAGCGGCAACATCAACAAGGCAAGGGAAGTCGCCCTACACTATAAACATCTCTTCGGCCCTGAGAATTTTTATCTCGAAATTCAGACAAACGGAATGCCGGAGCAGGAAGAGGTCAACCGTAAGCTCATCGACCTGGGGAACGAACTTCATATCCCTCTTGTAGCCACGAACGACTGCCACTATCTGAGAAAAGACGACGCGAGGGCGCATGACATCCTCCTCTGCATCCAGACAGGCAAGACCGTCAAGGACGAAAAGAGGATGCGCTTCTCGACGGACGAACTGTATTTCAAATCGCCGGACGAGATGAAAAAGGCCTTCGCCGATGTGCCGGAAGCTGTTCAAAACACTATCACTATTGCGGAAAGGTGCAACGTCGAGTTCGAGCTTGGAAAGTTCCTCCTGCCGCGCTATACCCCTCCCGACGGTCAGAGACCTTCAATCTATCTCGAAAAGCTCGCTATGGAGGGGCTGAAAGAAAAGTTCAAAAACGGGCCGCCCCAGGAATACCTTGACAGGCTCGCCCTTGAGCTCGAGGTTATCAAGAAGATGGGCTTTGCGTCCTATTTTCTCATCGTCTGGGACTTCATCAACTATGCAAAGAGCAAAGGAATACCGGTCGGCCCCGGCAGAGGATCGGCCGCGGGGAGTCTCGTGGCATATTGCCTCAGGATAACCGAACTCGACCCGATCAAATACGGCCTGCTCTTCGAAAGGTTCCTCAATCCCGATCGTATAAGCATGCCCGATATCGATGTCGATTTCTGCAAAGACCGGCGCCAGGAAGTCATTACGTATGTCTCCGAGAAGTACGGCCATGACAACGTGGCCCAGATCATTACCTTCGGGACTATGGCCTCCAAGGCGGCGGTGAGGGACGTCGGGCGCGTGCTGGATATCCCATACGCCGAAGTCGACAAAATATCAAAGCTTATCCCGGCCGGGCCTGATGTCAAAAGCCTCGATGACGCAATGAAGATAGAGCCGAGGCTGAAGGAGATATACGACACAAACCCGCAGATGAAGGAAATGATCGACATAGCCAAGAGGCTCGAAGGCCTTTCGCGCCACGCCTCTACGCATGCTGCGGGCGTCGTCATCGCACCTGAGCCGCTCACTTATTTCACTGCTCTCTATAAGAACCCCTCTGAAGAAGTGGTCACCACCCAGTTAGACATGAAGTCCATCGAGAGCATGGGGCTGCTGAAGTTCGATTTCCTGGGTCTCAAGACTCTTACTATCATGGACAAGACGGTGCAGTTCATAAAACAGCAGGGCGGCGATATCGATCTCCTCGAAATCCCGGTCGATGATGAAGAGACGTACAAATACCTGACCTCAGGCGAGACCACCGGCATCTTCCAGCTCGAAAGCGCGGGTATGCGGGATATCCTGGCTCGGATGCAGCCGAGCCGTTTCGAGGACCTGATCGCCCTTGTGGCCCTCTATCGGCCCGGTCCTATGGGCTGGATCGACGACTTTATCAAGAACAAAAAAGGCGAAGCCGAGGTCACCTATGACCTGCCGCAACTGAAAGAGGTGCTGGACGAGACTTACGGCATTATCCTTTACCAGGAACAGGTCATGATGATTGCCAACAAGATCGCCAGTTTCTCCATGGGTCAGGCCGACCTGCTCAGACGGGCCATGGGCAAAAAGAAGCCCGAGGAGATGGCAAAGCAGAAGGAAGACTTCATTGCCGGGGCCATTAAGAACGGCATCGCCGAAAAGCTCGCCAAAGAGCTGTTCGAAAAGATGGAGCCCTTTGCCCAGTACGGCTTCAACAAATCTCACTCGGCTGCTTATGCCTATGTCGCTTATCAGACAGCCTATCTCAAGGTCCACTACCCCGTCGAATTCATGACGGCGAATTTCAGCGCCGACATGGGCGACACCGACAGGATCGTCAAGCTCATCAACGAATGCCGCGGAATGAACATAGCAATTCTGCCTCCCGACATCAACGCTAGTGACCGTGAATTCAAGATCGACGGAAGCTCGGTAAGGTTCGGGATGGAGGCAGTAAAAGGCGTCGGTGGAGCGGCCCTGGAAGTGATACTTGCGGAACGCGAAAAAGGAGCCTTCGAGACATTCGAGAGCTTCCTGAAGAGGATCGACAACAAGAAGGTC
>JBGOVD010000299.1:0-3667 GCA_041477935.1 Dissulfurispiraceae bacterium
ACCGCTGATTTTAGAGCCGACAGGATAACGCTCCGCAAGACCTTCCCATGGATCAGGCTGCATGGCCTTGAGACTTAACGTCAAGCGGTTCTTTTCCCAGTCGATTGATATGAGCCGTACCGTTACCTCCTGGCCAACCGACAGCGTATCCGAGGGCTTATTGGTCTTTGCCCATGACAGTTCGCTAGTGGGAATAAGACCTTCGATTCCGCCGATGTCAACGAAGGCGCCGAAATTCTGCAGGGAACTCACTCTGCCAGTAATTTCCTGACCGATCTGGAGAGAGTCTTTCAGACGACCGACAGCCTCTGCTTTCTCTTCCTGGAGCACTACGCGCCTCGACAGGACTATGGTGCGGCCCCCTTCCTTAAACTCAATAACTTTGAACGGGAAGGCACGACCGACGTAGAGACCGCCTTCGCGGCCTCCCTTAAGGTCTATCTGCGAAAAAGGGCAGAAACTCTTTACTCCATCCACTGAGACTTCAAAACCGCCCTTGATTTCTCTCTTGACGTCGCCGGTCACGGTGGTGCCCGACTCGAACGCATCACGGATCTGGGCAAGCTTTACAGTGGAATGGCCGCGGACCAACGTGGTCAGCTTCATTGCTCCGTCGACAACCGAAACAAAGTGTGCTTCAACCTGGTCTCCCTCCTTGATCGAAATGGAGCCGTTGTCATCCCTGAATTCTGCTATATCTATAAAACCTTCGCTCTTACCGCCGAGATCGATATAGACTACTTCGCCGGATATGCCTACTACTCTGGCTTTAACTTTTTCACCCGGTGCGAGCCTTGCCTTTCGTGAAGTACTCTTTTCGAGCATTTCTGCGAAGCTCTCCTGCCCCGCAACGTCATTTTCCTGGGTAGCCGGTGCTTCGGCACCAATAACTTCATTGCTGTCCATTGCCTAACCTCTCATTTATTTTTGACACAATCGGAATAGTGCCTGTTGCTTATAATGGGTCGCCTTAAAAAGGGGAATCTACCAGTGTAAAGGATTTGAACATATAGAGTCAAATCTCAAACCGGTACCCGGACGTCAGGGCATTTACCTTAAGCGGTCGGTGCGTTATAATAAATACAATGGACTGTAAAACGCAAAAAAAACATTCCTGTCCTGATTGTACTTTTTGTCAATGCTGCAGCGAGAGCAGGTGCAACATGTGCCGTCCTTCCAGCCCCGGCAAGAAGGATAAAAAAAAGAAAAAGGACAAGGTGCACCGCCCTTTATTTCTGAATTTCTGACGCAAATCCGTATCAAGTAATGTAGATATAAAAAATAATTTATTTAGCGAGGTATGTGAACCGATGACTGCTCAAAAAATGGAATTCAAGACCGAGGTCAAGCAGCTGCTGGATCTCATGATTCATTCGCTGTATTCCCACAAGGAAGTATTCCTGAGAGAACTGATTTCGAACGCTTCAGACGCTATCGATAAGGCACGCTATGAGGCGCTGACCAGCAGCGACTTGCTCGAAGGAGAAAAAGAGTGGAAGATCAAAATAACCGCGGACAAGGATGCGGGCACCCTCACCGTCAGTGATAACGGCATCGGGATGACAAGGGATGAAGTGGTTGAAGCCCTTGGAACCATCGCCCATTCGGGGACGCGCGAATTTCTCAGATTCCTGCAAGAGAAGAACGTAAAGGACAATCCTGAGCTTATAGGTCAGTTTGGTGTCGGCTTCTACGCATCGTTCATGGTTGCCGACCGAATAATCGTGCTTACCAGAAAGGCAGGCATGGTCGGATCAAAGGGCGTCAAGTGGGAATCTGCGGCGGACGGCACCTTCACTGTGGAAGAGGGTGATAAGGCCGGCAAAGGGACCGATGTCATCCTCCATCTGAAGGATGAAGACAAGAAGTATCTCGACGAATGGGAGATCAGGAGCGTCGTAAAGAAATATTCCGACTTCATCGAGCACCCGGTGGCGATGGAAGTCGAAAAGGAACAGGACAGCGCGCTCGAAAAGGGCAAGAAGATAAAGGTCAGGGAAGAAGAGACCCTTAATTCGTGCAAAGCCCTCTGGCTCAGGGACAAGGCGGAAATAACGGCGGAAGAATATAATGAATTCTATCACCACATATCGCACGACTTCGGCGAGCCGCTCAAGGTAATCCATTACCGGGCAGAGGGTACATCTGAATTCGTAGCTCTTCTCTTTATACCCTCGCAGGCCCCGTTCAATATACTCTACCAGGACTACAAAATAGGCCCGGTGCTGTATGTCAGGCGGGTGCAGATCATGGAGCATTGCGAAAACCTTATCCCGCCGTATCTCCGCTTCGTAAAGGGCGTTGTGGATTCCTCTGACTTGCCCTTAAACGTATCGCGTGAAATTCTCCAGAACAACAGCCAGGTCGAGATTATAAAAAAGAATGTCACGAAGAAGGTCCTCGATCTCCTGGGCGAGATGAAGAAAAACGAGTACGACAGCTATGTCAAATTCTACAAGGAATTCGGCAGGGTGATGAAGGAGGGCATACACACTGACTTCTCGCGGCGGGAAGCCATATCCGACCTCCTTCTCTTCCCGTCGACAAAGACCGATGCCGATGCTTATACAACCTTGGAGATGTATGTCATGAACATGAAGGAAGGGCAGGATGATATTTATTATATAAGCGGCGCGTCGCGCGAAGAGGTGATGAAGTCCCCTCACCTTGAGGCGTTCAGGGACAAGGGATATGAGGTCCTCTTTATGCTGGATGAGATCGATGACCTGATATTCGGCGGGTTCGAGTATAAGGGCAAGAAACTCAAGTCGGTCCTGAGGGGCGACATCCATCTCGACAAGACCTCCAGGGACGAAGAAGAAAAGAAATTCGGCAAGCTCGTCGATTTCATCAAGGACAATCTCAAGGATGACGTGAAGGATGTGAGGCTCTCCGGCAGGTTAAAAGACTCTGCCTGCTGTCTCGTTTCTGATGAGGGCGATCTGGATCCGAAGATGGAGAAGTTCCTGAAGTCAATGGGACAGGAAGTCCCTGCCGGCAAGAGAATCCTCGAAATCAACCCGGACCATTCACTCTTCGAAGCCATGAACAGGCTGTTCGAAAAAGAAGGCGGAAGCGCACTCCTGGGTGAATATGCGGGACTTCTTTATGACCAGGCTCTGGTTATGGACGGCGCACGGCCCAAAGACCCGGCTGCCTTCTCAAGGTCGATGTCGAAGCTCATGGCGTCGGCGTTGAAGGACTAATTCAGGCTACTTTTGAAAAGGGGACATTTAATGCCGCATAAATCGGGAAAGAAGACAGTCCGCAAGGAAATCACCTGGAACCTCGAATATCTTTTCGAGGGCGATGATTCACCAAAAATCGGGCGAAAAAGAAAAAAGCTCGAAGCGGAATGCAATCGGTTTATAAATACATGGAGGGACAGGAAAGACTACCTTAAAGACCCGGTGGTACTCAGGAAGGCCCTCGACGAATATGAACGGTTGATGCGCTTTTACGGAACGGACGGTGATGAAGGCTATTACTTCTGGCTCCGTACCCAGCAGGACCAGAATTCATCTGAGATCAAAGCTAAATTCAATAAGATAGAAGAGTTCGGAAGAAAAATAGAAAACGATATGCGTTTCTTCCAGATGCGCATCAGCAAGATATCCGGGCGCAGGCAAAAGATGTTTCTCGAACATTCCGATCTCGCAAAATACCG
>JBGOVD010000174.1:0-5207 GCA_041477935.1 Dissulfurispiraceae bacterium
CCTGTCCTGTATGTGACGCCTGTCTTCTCTCAGATGCACGGTTATGCCGTCAGCGCCGCCAAGAAGCGCAAGGGTTGCAGCCATGACCGGATCGGGTTCAGCGCCAAGGCGTGCCTGCCGGACGGTAGCTATGTGATCAACATTAACGCCGAGTATCATTTCGGACCTCCACGGATGCACTATTCCAAAATAATGCATGCAATAAATTACTTCTGAACAGCAGCAGATTATAATAACATGATTGCTTCCGGTGATATTCCACGCAGAGGCGTGATTTATCACGCCCTGATTTACCTGCTATTTTCCAACGGGCGTAATAAATTGCGCCCCTGCAACCTCAGTCTACATCGTTGAATTTGACCATGGTACCCATCTTCGATCCGTAGCGGAAAATAGTAATCCCCTTCAGCCCTTTTTCATATGCACGGATGTAAATATGTGCAACATCTTCCCGCTTTGAATTACCCGGCAGGTTTACGGTCTTGGAGACAGCATTGTCCGTATATTCCTGAAAGGCCGCCTGCATCTCAAGATGATCCTCCGGGGATATCTCGGCGGCTGTCCTGAACAGTCTTCGTATCTTTACAGGTATCTCCCTCAGTCCTTTGAGATTTCCCTTCTTATAGACTTTGGCCATGAGTTCTTCCGAATGGAAGCCCTCTTTAACTGCGGTGTCGACAAATATCTTATGAACTTCGCACAGAGTAGTGTCGAGTATTAGCCTCTTGTAAGCTATCGCAAAAAGCGGCTCTATCCCGCTGGAACAGCCTGCTACTATCGAAAGCGTACCCGTCGGGGCTATGGTGGTAAGCGTAGCATTTCTTACCCTCGGCATACCGGGCGCATCATAGACAGAGCCTCTGAAATTCGGGAAGGCCCCCCGTTTCTCCGCCAAGTCCCCCGACGCTTCCCTCGCCTTTTCACTGATGAATTTCATTATCTTCCGGGCGAGCTCAGAAGATTTTTTATTGTTGTAAGGCAGACCGAGCAGGATCAGCATGTCGGCCCATCCCATGACGCCCAGCCCTATCTTTCTATTTCCCTTGTGCATTCGTTCTATCTCAGGCAAAGGATAGACGTTCACGTCGATGGCATTGTCAAGAAAGCGCACCGCCGTTCCAACGTCAGCCCCAAGGGATTCGTAATCAATCGCGTTACCGGCCACATATTTCGAAAGATTCAGTGATCCCAGGACACAAGCCTCGAAAGGAAGAAGCGGCTGTTCACCGCATGGATTCGTGCTCTCGAACTGACCAATATGAGGCGTGGGATTACTGCTGTTGATCCTGTCGATGAATATAAGGCCGGGATCTCCTGTAAGCCATGCGGACTCAACAATCTCGCTGAAAACATCCCTCGCCTTTATGCGTGCCGTCACCGCACCGGACCTGGGATTTACAAGATCATACGCGACGTCGCTCTTCACCGCTTCCATAAAAGCATCGCTTGCAGCGACCGAGATATTGAAATTAGTCAATTCTCCGTTCTTTCTCTTAAGCCTGATAAACTCCAGGATATCGGGGTGGTCCACATGCAAGATGCCCATGTTTGCTCCCCTTCGCGCGCCGCCCTGCTTTATGACATCCGTCGCAGCGTTGTAAATCTTCATGAATGAAACCGGTCCGCTGGCAACCCCGCCCGTCGATTTGACGATGTCCGCCTTCGGTCTCAATTTAGAAAACGAAAAGCCGGTGCCTCCGCCGCTTTGCAGTATAAGAGCGGCATTCTTGAGAGTATCGAATATGCTTTTCATTGAATCTTCAACCGGCAGAACAAAGCAGGCCGCAAGCTGACCCGCCTCCTTTCCGGCATTCATGATAGCAGGAGAATTCGGAAGGAATTTAAGCGAAGAAAGAAGCTGATAAAATTTCTCATCGGCCAGAGAAACATCTTCACCATAGATTTTTTCGGCCGAGGCTATTTTCCACGCTATGCGCCTGAACATCTCCTCCGGCTTCTCGATGACATTGCCTCCCGAATCCTTCAGAAGATATCGGGCCTTCAGAATCTTTATCGCATTGTCGCTGAGTTCCACTTGCACCCCGCATAAGGTTGTTGCATATCTCTTGAAAGTATATCGGGAAACAACCGGTGTCACAACGGCGCGCGAGGCCGGCCCGGCAGGCACACCGTCCCTACGGTGGGCGGACAGGCACGGGACCGTTTCCGCTTCAATTTGCTATAATAGAAGCAGTGGATGCGCTTTCAATAATCGAGAAGTATTACAAGCCCGCCTCACAATCACATTTTTATCTGGTCGAGCACGGTAAGGCCGTTGCGAACAAAGCGCTTGAAATAGCGACCCGTTTAAGTCATCTGAATCCGGACTGCCGCTTTATAGAAGAGGCGGCATTGCTTCACGATATCGGGATCTTCCTTACCAATCTTCCCAAAATCGGCTGCTTCGGCCCGCATCCATACATATCGCATGGGTATCTCGGTCGGGACCTTCTCGAAAAGGAAGGATTAACCGCTCATGCCCTTGTGTGCGAGAGGCATGTCGGAGTCGGGCTGACGATCGATGACATCAACCGCAATCTTTTCCCCCTGCCGGCGCGCGACATGAGTCCGCAAAGCCTCGAAGAAAAGATCATCTGTTTCGCCGATAAATTTTACTCCAAGGATAAATCGACTCTAACCATAGCCAGACCGGTCTGGAAGGTGAGAGAGATGGTCGTCTGTTACGGCGAAGACAAACTGCAGCAGTTCGATGAATGGATGATACTGTTTAAAGAGTAGGGGCGTGATTTATCATGCCGTTTTTTTACGGGTAACCCCGCCCCTACAGATTATTTCTTGTTCAACGCCCTCTCTACGGTCTTGATCGCGCAGAACTCGCCGCACATGCTGCAAACCTCTTTAACTGATGGAGGCACAGCGCCTCTCCATTCCCTCACTCTGTCAGGGTTGAAACTATGCGATATCTGCCCTTCCCAGTCGAGGTTTTTCCGGCATTGCGCCATCTGCCTGTCTTTCTCCATCGCACCGGGAACGCCTTTGACTATATCGGCGGCATGGGCTGCGATCTTGGATGCTATAACTCCTTCCTTGACATCTTCGATATTGGGCAGCCTTATATGTTCAGCCGGGGTGACATAACAGAGAAAATCGGCCCCGGCAGCACCGGCAATCGCGCCGCCTATAGCAGCTGCGATATGGTCGTATCCCATTGCAATATCGGTCACCAGCGGGCCGAGCACGTAGAAGGGCGCCCCTTTGCAGATCTCTTTCTGGAGCTTGATATTCAGCTCGACCTGGTTGAGGGGAACATGCCCGGGCCCTTCGATGATCGACTGCACTCCCGCAGCGTGAGCGCGGTCCCTCAATTCCCCGAGAGTGACCAATTCTTCGAGCTGGCTCCTGTCTGTTGCGTCGGCGATACAGCCGGGCCTGAAGCCATCGCCCAGACTCAGCGTTATATCGTATTTCTTTACTATTTCGATGAGTCTGTCATATTGTTCATAGAGAGGGTTCTCTCTTTCGTTAAAGATCATCCATTCAAGAAGAAATGACCCTCCCCTGCTCACAACATCGAGTATACGCCGGTCTTCCCTGAGCCTCTCTATGGCCTTTAATGTGACCCCGCAATGGACCGTCACGAAATCGACCCCATCCCTGGCATGGTCCTCAATTACTTCGAAGAGTTCGTCAGCAGTCATTTTGGCAATTGAGCCATAGCGTTCAACCGTCCGAACGATCGCATCGTAAATCGGAACAGTACCGACTGCGATTGGTGATTTGGCGATCAGGGTCCTTCTTAGATCCCTGATTGCTCCGCCGGTCGATAAATCCATCACGGCGTCGGCGCCGTATTTTACCAGGACATCCAGCTTCTGGATCTCTTCATCGAAGGATATCCTGTCTTTAGAAGTACCGATGTTTGCGTTGATCTTCGTGCTGAGCCCCTTGCCGATTCCAAGAGGCTTGATGTCATGAATGAGATTGCGGGTTATGACGGATACTCCCTGCGCAATATCCTCGGCGAATTTTTCCGGGGCAATACCTTCGGCCAAAGCAACAGCCTTCATCTCGTCCGTAACGATCCCCTTTTGGGCCTGCTCAATCCTTGTCATTGTCTTTCACCAACCTTTTTTAAATACTCACGGGCAGCCGACGCCTTGTCGCTCGCCGAAAGGATACCGCTGATCAGCGCCACACCTGAAGCCCCAGAGTTAATTACATCTTCGATATTTTCCAATTTTATTCCGCCGATGCCGAAAATCGGCAGGCCGACCTTATTCTTAACTTTGCGAAGAGAGTCCAGCCCGACAGGCCCTCCATACTTGAGCTTTGATGGGGTAGGAAACAGCGGTCCGAAGGTTATAAAATCAGCGCCGTCCTTTTCCGCCTCCATTGCCTCTTTGACTGAATGCGCAGAGCAGCCGATCATAAGGCCATTTCCGGCTACCCTTCTCATCTCCCTTACGGGAATGCCCGACTGCCCGAGGTGGATGCCGTCGGCGTCTACGCTGAGGGCAATGTCCAGCCTGTCATTGATAAACAGCTTTGCGCCAAAGCGTGCGGTAAGCTCCCTGAATTCATGCGACATATCGAGCAGCTCCCTGGTCGGAAGGTCCTTCTCCCTAAGCTGAACAGCTTTAACGCCGGCATCAAGGGCTTCTCCAACCGACTTAACGAATTCGGCCGTTGTAGAGAACAACTGCCTGTCAGTAATTAAATATAATTTAAATTCAATGCGTTGAAGCAGCATACTTAAAGCATACCTTCAATAGGACTGCTCGCTGTGGCATAGAGTTTTTTCGGAATGCGCCCCGCCTTGTACGCCAGCCTTCCTGCCCATACAGCATACTTTATGGCTTCTGCCATCAATATCGGGTATTTCGCTCCTGCAACGGCGGTGTTGATCAGCACAGCATCACATCCGAGTTCCATCGCTATAGCCGCGTCAGAGGCTATGCCAACGCCTGCATCAACAATCACCGGCACCTTTGTCGACTCCAGTATGATTTTCATATTGTAAGGGTTCCTGATGCCCAGGCCGGAGCCTATCGGGGCCCCCAGCGGCATCACTGCAGCGGCGCCCGCGTCTTCCAGCCTTTTCGCCATGATCGGATCGTCATTCGTATACGGAAAGACTATGAAACCTTCTTTGGCGAGGATTTCCGTGGCCTTCAATAGTCCGATGGTATCAGGGAACAGGGTCCTTTCGTCCCCTATTACTTCAAGCTTGATCATATCGGACACGC
>JBGOVD010000204.1:0-4796 GCA_041477935.1 Dissulfurispiraceae bacterium
AGACCGTCATTGCCGATTACTTGACTGAAGAGAAAAGCTCTGTTCCAAAACAGCCACTCCCAAAACAACCTCTGATAGTCATCATAGGCCGGGCTTACAATGCTTATGATCCCGGTGTAAATCTCGGGATACCCAAAAAGCTCTCCCACATAGATGTGCTCTCCATCCCAATGGACTTCCTGCTCCTTGAAGACGAGAGCCTGCAGGATTCATGGCCGAGTATGTACTGGCGCTCCGGCCAGAGGATACTGAAGGCCGCCAGGATTATCAGGAACAATCCGAACCTCTATGCGATCTACATCGGTAATTTTTCGTGCGGACCGGACTCCTTCATCCTTAAATACTTCAAGGAGGAGATGGGCGATAAACCTTTCCTGCATATCGAAATCGATGAGCACAGCGCCGATGCAGGGGCGATCACGCGGTGCGAGGCTTTCCTGGACAGCATCGAGCAGCAAAGAAGAAATAATGACAACGGAAAGGCTTATTATGAAAAAGCCCTTTCTTCAAGTCCGGCTGCCGCGCTGCCGCGTTTCAACTCAAGATCGCTGGCTAAGCGGACAATCTATCTCCCCAGCATGGCTGCCCACGCCTTTGCTATCAGAGCGGCCTTCGAAGCGTGCGGGGTAAACGCCGAGATGCTCCCGGACTCAGATCGGGAATCTGTCGATGTCGGGAGAAGATATGTTTCGGGCAAGGAGTGTTATCCCTACATCATCACAGCAGGGGACATGCTCAAGAAGGTCTTATCGCCTGATTTCAGGCCAGAGCAGTCCGCCTTCTTTATGCCGTCCGGCAGCGGACCCTGCCGCTTCGGGCAGTACAATGTCTCGCATAAACTTATCCTGAACAAGCTGGGGCTCGATGACGTGCCCATTTTTTCGCCCAATCAGGACGTCGAATTTTATCGTGAGCTTGGTGTCGTAGGAAGTGATTTTTCGATGACTGCCTGGAAGGGCATCGTAGCCTATGAACTCCTTACAAAGTGCCTTCACGAGACGCGCCCTTACGAGAAATCGGAAGGCGACACCGAATCCCTCTATGCCATTTTCCATGAAAGGATAGATCGCACAGTAGCAGGCGGCAACGGTCATATGGGGCAGCTGCTTGCCGAAATGAAAAACGCTTTCGCCGCCTTGCCGAGAAATAGCGAAAAGAAGCCGGTGATCGGGCTGGTGGGAGAGATCTTCGTCCGGTCGCACAAATTTTCGAACGAAGAACTGATCAAGAAAATCGAGTCCCTCGGCGGCGAGGTCAGGCTGGCTTCCATGGAAGAGTGGATATATTATGTCAACGCCATGTCCTTACGAAAGGCCTTGATAAAAAAAGACAAGTCTGATATCATCAATATCTTCGCGAAGCGCTTTTTCCAGAAGAGGATCGAGCACAAGTATGCAAGGCCGTTTAATGGTCTTTTGAATTCGCTGGGCGAACCGGACACAAAGGCGATACTGGAAAAAGCGTCGCCGTATGTCCATGACTCTTTTGAGGGCGAAACAGTATTGAGCATCGGCAAGGCCATAGATCTCATTGAGAACGGCGCCGCCGGTATAATTAACGCAATGCCCTTCGGATGCATGCCGGGAACGATCGTGACGGCCCTGCTCAAGAAAGTGGCCAAAGATTTCAGGATTCCATGCATCAGCATTCCGTACGACGGATCGGAATCGCCGACCACCGGACTGCAGCTTGAAGCATTCATGGAATCGGTCAGAACGGATAAGCAGTAGGATTAAAAGGAGGTGAGGTCGTGGGTAGCGTAGTGAAATGGCGTAAGAAAAAGATGCGCAAGCACAAACACAGCAAGCTCCGCAGGAGCACAAGGGCACAAAGAAGGAAATAAAGCATTTATCCGGCCGCAGTTGACAAAAGCCTTCCGCAGGAGATATTTGGCCTACGGTGTTTTGTTGTGATGACGGAATGCCGTGTCCGACGGTCGACGGGCGTCTGCGCTTAATCATAAAAACGTCTCCGGCAAAGGCTGGAGACCCCTTACCGGAGTTTATACAGGCCATGTCCAAAATCTTAGCCCCCTTTTCCACAACCGGCATAGGAAGCACGCCGCATACCAGTCCCCTAGAGGCCTGCAAGCTCATTGAGGCAGTCTTCGACATACCGTTTTGGCCACAGCTGCCGAAATATTCATTCAGGGAATCGATGGTTCCACAGTATTCCGAAGGCATGCCGTTTCTGAAGGTTTACGAAGAGCATGAAAAGGTCTTTGTCGAAAGGGACGACAGCGACCAGCTCGAACGTTTCTATGAATCTCAGACCGGGGATACCCGCATTGCAATATCAGCGGATTATGCCGCCGGTCTGCATGCATTTCTGAAGTCCATCAGGACCCGGAAATTCAAGGTCCTTAAAGGCCACATAACAGGCCCCCTCACCTTTACCCTCGGACTTAAAGACAGCAAGGGAATGTCGATTTATTTCGACGAGGAGCTGCGCGAAATAGGGTCCATACTTTTGCAGGCCAAGGCCCGCTGGCAGGTAGACCTCCTGAAGCAATTCGCGGATGAGGTCATTATATTTATCGATGAACCAATCTTCTCAGCGATCGGCAGTTCATCATACCTGGGTGTTACCGAAGACGAAATATTGAGAATGCTCGGAGACTCGGTATCGGCCATCGAAGGCGCAGGCGGCATCTCCGGCATCCATTGCTGCGGCAAGGCAGACTGGAAGATGGTCATGCAGAGCGGAGTCAGTATCCTCAATTTCGACGCCTTCGATTATTTCGATACCTTCGCCCTCTATAGCGAAGAGCTGAAAGGCTTTCTCGAAAAAGGCGGGTACCTGGCCTGGGGAATAGTGCCTACTTCCGATTCGATCAACTCGGTAACCGACGGTGATATCGCGTCCCTTTTCAAGGAACGAGTTTCAAAGCTGCATGCCCTCACAGGGTCCGACCGCATTTATTCTCAGGCACTCATCACCCCGTCCTGCGGGACCGGGTCCAGGACCATCGAAGAGACTACAAAGATATTCCAGCTGACCATGCGCGCAAAAGAAGCGATGGTCGGTTGATCACATGCGGGTCAATTCCCAATCCGGCTTTTTCATCTCGCTGGAAGGCATAGAAGGCACAGGCAAAACTACCCAGGCCGCATACCTTTCCGATCGTCTGACCGCTCTTGGATTCGGATGTCTATTGACACACGAGCCGGGCGATACGGTCATCGGTGAGAGAATTCGGGAGGTGCTCCTTCACACCGACCACAAAGAGATGACCTTCATGACCGAACTGCTTCTGTACAATGCGGCGCGCGCCCAGCTGCTTGACGAGAAAATAAGGCCTGCTCTCGCTAAAGGGATGGTCGTAATCACTGACAGGTTCTCAGACTCGACAGTAGCTTACCAGGGATACGGACGCGGGATCGACCTTGGGATTGTCGCAAACCTCGATCTGATAGCCACGAACGGTACGAAGCCTGACCTTACCCTGCTCTTCGATCTTGATATCGAGACAGGCCTCAGGAGAAACAGGAAGATCAACAAGATCGACAGGCTCGAACTCGAGGAAATAGAATTTCACAAGAGGGTCAGGCAGGGATTCATTGAGATTACCGAGAAGGAACCGGGAAGGGTCAGGATAATCGATGCTTCTTCACCGCTGGAGAAAGTCGGGGAGGAAGCATGGAGGATTGTGAGTGAAGAAATGAATAAGAGAGGGATGCTTAAGCCCACCCGTCCTCCCCTTGCCAAGGGGAGGAGTGAGGAGGGGTAACTCCTGGCCTATGGCACTCCACACCATCATAGGTCAGGAAAAGGCGGTCCGTATCCTCTCGGGCACCATCAAGAGAGAGCGTGTGCCCACTTCCATATTGCTGTCCGGAGACTCCGGGATCGGCAAAAGGCTTGCGGCGCTTAATTTTGCAAAAGCGCTCAACTGCCTGACACCTGTGGATTCAGACGCCTGCGACAGCTGCATCTCGTGCAGGAAGATCGACGGAGAGATCCATCCGGATGTCACCACCCTGCTCCCCGAAAATGATGAAATCAAGATAGAGACGATCAGGCGCGCCGAAGAGATACTCTCCCTGAAGCCATACGAGGGTAAAAAGAAGGTCATCATCGTCGACGACGCGGACAGGATGAACATCAGTGCCGCAAATGCGTTTCTTAAGACATTGGAAGAACCACCCGACGACAGCATTATAGTCCTGGTATCAGCAAGCCCTGACCGGCTTCCCGATACCATCAGGTCGCGCTGTATGCATGTCCGATTCCGTCCGCTTTCCCGCGAGGCATTTGCGCGTGTTTTCTCAATGAAAGCCCCTGATAAAAATCTCGGCCCTTTTGCCGGACTCGCCATGGGACGGCCCGGGATCGGGATCTCAAAAGATTTTGCCAAAGAGAAGAAATGGTTCATGGACATATTCGCAAGTATGACGCAGGGCGAAACACGCTGCGCATGGGCCGACAAGAACGACATGAAACTATGGCTGGACCTCTCCCTAATCCTCCTCAGGGACATGGCGGTTTTCGGCATCACAGGCAGGGACGCCGACCTGTTGTACGGAGAAAAGCGTCCGGGCGGAGATCTCCGGCGCATCCTCGATGCAGGCTTGCGCCTCCAGAAAGTAAGGTCACTTCTCGACCTAAATCTCAACAAATCAATCACATGGAACTTCGTATCGGGTATAATACAGAATATAGTTGAGCCGGCCGCGACACCGACGCCACGCACATCACGATAGTGACAGATTGTCCGACCGTCAAACAGAGCTTTATGGAGGAAATATAAATATATGCCCGATGTAATCGGTATAAGGTTCAAATCCTGCGGCAAG
>JBGOVD010000236.1:0-4368 GCA_041477935.1 Dissulfurispiraceae bacterium
GATGGATTATGCGACCCTGACCGACAACAACGGCAAGAAGGCCGATTTCCGCAATGTCATCCTGATCATGACCTCCAATGCGGGCGCGAAGGATATGGATAGGGGCTCGATCGGCTTCGGCGACAGGAGCAGTGATACGAATGCGAAAAGCGGCGATGCGATCACGAAGCTCTTCAACCCTGAATTCAGGAACAGGCTCGACGCGATTATAACCTTTAACCCGCTCAACACAGTTATTATGAAGAAGGTCGTTGACAAGTTCATAGAAGAACTGCGTCATCAGTTGATTCGGAAGAAGGTAAAGTTGGTGCTCTCCGAGGAATCCCGCGACTGGCTCGCTGATAAGGGCTACGACGCCCGCTACGGCGCGCGTCCGCTTGCAAGGCTCGTGCAGACAGAGATCAAGGATGCGTTGTCCGAAGAGGTCCTTTTCGGAAAGATAAAAAAAGGCGGCACCGTTCACATCGGACTTAAAGACGGAAAGCTGGAATTCAATTACTCTTAAATGTCGGCTATCGCAGGAATGAGCGGCTCGAATCGCGATGAATTAGTCATTAGACACAGGAGTATGACTAAAGATGGTGATTTGCTTTGTACACTGTAACATGATTTGCCCTGCTGCTCGCGCAGCCCTGATGACCCAGACATCGCAATTCGAGCCGCTCATTCCCGCGATAGCACCCTTGATTTATTTATGCCTGTTTTTCGCCTGACCGACGACCTCGCCTTTCCTCCGCCCGAGCTTGCTGAAGATGACGGCCTGCTTGCAGTAGGCGGCGACCTGAGCGTGGACAGGCTCGTTCTCGCTTATTCCATGGGCATCTTCCCGTGGTACTCCGACGGCTACCCTATCCTTTGGTGGTCCCCCGATCCGCGTTTGATATTGATCCCCCAAGAGCTGAAGGTTTCGCGGAGTCTCAAGCGGACCATAAAAAAGGGCATGTACACGATCACTATTGATAAAGCGTTCGAACAGGTCATAAACAACTGCGCCGGCATTCGCAGGGGTGAGGATGACGGGACATGGATCACCGGCGAGATGAAGGAGGCTTACATCCTGCTCCACAAGGCCGGATATGCACACTCTGTCGAGGCGTGGAACGGGGATGAACTAGCGGGAGGTCTGTACGGAGTAATACTGGGAAGGGCTTTTTTCGGTGAATCGATGTTTGCAAAGAAGAGCGATGCCTCGAAAGTGGCATTCGTAAAATTCGCAGAGCTTCTTTTAAAGCGCGGATTTGAGCTGATCGACTGCCAGGTCACCACTCGACACCTGATGAACTTCGGGGCATGCGAGGTCCCGCGCACAGAATTCCTCAAGATGCTGAAGAAGGCGCTCTCTTTGTCCTAAATTCCCCGTCTTCTGACTTCGCGCTTGAGACTTCCGGCTTCCGAGCCTTCTGTTATTCCGGCCTGCTGAAGGGGTTCTCCCTCAAAATCTCATCGAGCTTAAGCGGCTTTTCTTTCATGATAAAATCGGCGAGCCCCCTGTCTTCGATAGTCTTGCCGCCTTTCTGCCAGGTGCCGTTCCATGAGATATAGACATGCACCGTATCGCCAAAGATCTCGACCAGCACAGGGTTAAAGGTAAGTTCCGCTGAATCGAAACTCTTTCTGGCACTGGAGATGCCGGAATAACCGTCCCGCGTAGTGTAACGTTCGATGACGGTGCGGTCATTAATTAAATAGGCTTCTCTTATCTTGTCCGCCACGGCGAATGCCTCGGTCGTAAGCTTCGAATCGGGCGAAGACTTCTTCACCTCTTTCTTTCCGCAGGCAGCGACAAAGACAAGCAGTATCAAACCGATGGCAAGTAACCGTTTCATATATATCCTCCGAACAAGATGATGCGCTACAGACTTTAGGATTATATACGATTCAGGCCCATTAAATGAAGGGATGCCCGAAAGCGCTGTGCTATAATTATTGATGCAGCTCGTTTGTCAAAACAGAAAAGCTTACCACGACTATTCCATAGAGGAGACCGTCGAGGCCGGAATGTCGCTCGTCGGCACCGAGGTCAAATCCCTGAGGGACGGCAAGGTCAACCTGAAGGACAGCTATGTCCATATTAAAGATATGGAGGCACTCCTTTTCAATTGTCATATCAGCCCTTACAGCCACGGCAACATCATGAACCACGAACCTTTGAGGACCCGTAAGCTCCTTCTGCACAAAAAAGAGATAGTGCGCCTGCAGGGGAAGATCGCCCAAAAGGGATACACCCTGATACCGCTGAAGATATATTTCAAGAACGGTCGGGCCAAGGTCGAGGTCGGCCTTGCCAAGGGTAAAAGAGAGTTCGAAAAACGCGAATCGATCAAAGAGCGCGAGGCTAACCGCGAGATCGATAAAGCGATGAAGAGCCGGAACCGGTAGTCCTGCAGGGTAGGAGAACCGCTCCAGCCGGATTGCAACTGATAATCTTTAAAAATATGTGACCAAAATATTTTTCATCCTGGCAATTCCCTTAAATATCAATTCTATCCTCCGCTCACTGCGTTAAAGTTCGTCTCCGAAATGCCGATATAAATAGAAAGTGCGCTTGCACGCCGTATCGGCGCTTTCTATGTTAATTTCTCAATTCCCACGGCAAAGATATGAAAGAGGCGGTGTTATCATGAACAGACTTCGTTATTTGTTCTTCCATTTATCCATTGCGAGTTTCTTGTTTCTACTTTTTCCAGCTTTTCCTGCACATGCCGAAGGGCCTATATTGAACGTCAATGATGTGCGTAACAGTCTTTACGGCAACTATGACGGCATCAAGAAAGAAATCTTTCAAAAACATGGCGCATTGAATCCGGACGGGACGGTCAACAAGAACGCACCCGGGTATAAAGCCGCGGTCGGCGAAATTACGCCTCATCATGAGCAGATGAAGGACAACGCCATTAAACTCGGCGATCAGCGGGAAAAAATAAACGAAAAAATATATGAACAGTCAGGAGCTAAGAAGCCGCAAACAAGCGGAACGGACTCGCAAAAAGGCGGCGGAAGGGGCGGTTTTGGCGATGCCGAGGGCACTGCCGGGTCTACGAGCGATTATGAAAGAATAGCAAAGGGTTTCAAAGAACAGGGCTATCACGTCGACCGCCAGCCTGACTATATTAAAATCGAGGAGCTCGATACGGTTATACATCGTCCTGCCGGCACTAAAATAATCGACGAGTCCGGTACGGTTAGTCCAGCCACCAGGACTGATGCCGTCGGCAGCAGCGCCCACGAAGCGCGCGTTACAGCTCAGACTCAGGGACCCGAGACCGCCGGTTCGGCTTATGGCCAGAAAAATTACCAGAAGCAGGGCGGACAATATGCGGCACAAGACAAGATGGGCGCCGGGCTCGACAGCATCAAGAAGATTCAGGATGCGGTGAATGCAGACCCTCAGACCCCGTGGGAAAAGTATCAGCGCGACCAGGTCATGGCCAAAGAGACCAACCGTATACGAGAGGCGGCAGGCATGGAGAAAGACCCGCATCTTGCCTCTGTTAAAGAAGGGATGGACCCCGATCTTATACCGGAGATCAAAGACCCTGTAAAACAGACGGCCCTTGATCAAGCGAAGAGTGCGTGGCCCAAAATCGAAGAAAATAATCAAAAGAACCTTGCCGATCTCGACCAGGCGATCAGCAACGCAAAAAACCCCGAAGATGCCCATAAATTAATGGCTGAGAAGAATGACATTCTCAGGCGGCAGGAAGGCACGAAAAAGGCCATCTTCGAAAAAGACGGGGGAAAGGCTTTTGAGAAGATTACCGGAAAGGAACCGGCATCCGGGAAACCGTTGTCCGAAACTACGGTGACAAGTGATGAGCCTGCTGCTGGAGGCAAGGAAACAGTCAAGGTCAAGAAACCGGAGACCCCGGAAGCCACTCCGGGCAAAACTCCGGGGCTTTTCGATAACCATCCGATAGAAAAAAATATAAAGCCGTTCTTCAATGGAGAGCCGGGCAAGGTGACTGAGATTATGGAGACCCATGGAGGAAAGATCACATTGGTCCTGACCGCTGCTCAGACATTGAGTTGCCTTGCCCAGGGGAAGACCGTCGGACAGTGCGCGGAAGAACTCGTGGAAGGGCTTGTCATAGGCACCGGGTTTTTGATCGTTCTCGGTCCGACGGGCGCGACGATCCTCGGCGGGGCAGCCGGCGCCTATCAAATTTATGCGGCAGGTGTGGAGGCGACGCAGCAATGGGCCGATGCCCAGCAGCGCAAAGCCGCTTATGAAAACAGGGATAAGCAGACAAAATACAACCTCGAAAATCTCGATAAATACATAAATGATTTCAGGGAGAAAAAGATTTATGGGGAGCTTCAGGCATCGATGGCGTCCGCTTCGAAAGCCTGCCTGGCAGTAGATGAACA
>JBGOVD010000069.1:0-8094 GCA_041477935.1 Dissulfurispiraceae bacterium
AGGGCGAAAGCGTTTGGTTGGGATTTTTTCTTTATGAAGTGCTCATGCGCTTCACTGAAATTGCCGGCGCGCATGGCGACGTCTCTTTCGCTGAACGTTGCGTAAGTGAGGCAGCGGGGCTACGCAAAAATATCGAGGCGAATGGCTGGGACGGCAAGTGGTACCGCCGCGCTTACTTCGATGACGGCTCGCCGCTTGGAACCTCTGTCAACCCCGAATGCCAAATTGATTCGATTGCGCAGAGCTGGTCTGTTCTTTCGGGTGCGGGAGATATTGACCGTTCGCGCATGGCGATGGAGGCGGTTGATGAGCGCCTTGTTCGCCGCGAGCACGGACTGGTCCAACTCCTGGACCCGCCCTTCGACAAGTCGACGCTGAATCCCGGCTACATCAAAGGTTACGTCCCCGGCGTGAGAGAAAACGGAGGACAGTACACTCATGCGGCCATCTGGACAGCAATGGCCTTCGCTCGCCTGGGGGACAACAGGCGCGCGTGGGAGCTCTTTTCCATGATCAACCCGGTGAACCATTCAAGATCGACCGGGGAGACTGCCACCTACAAAGTGGAACCATACGTCGTTGCGGCCGACGTCTATGCGGTACCGCCCCATACCGGCCGCGGCGGCTGGACGTGGTACACGGGTTCGGCTGCCTGGATGTACCGGCTGATTGTCGAATCACTCCTGGGACTCAGACTTGAAGTGGATAAACTGCGTTTTACGCCCTGCATACCTTCGGATTGGCAAGGGTTCAAGATGCACTACCGCTATCGGTCGACAGTCTACCACATAACTGTGCTGCAACTGAGCGGCAGCGTGCCGAGTGTGACCGTTGATGGCATTGAACGACCCGATAATGCTATTCCACTTCTTGACGACCGTCAGGAGCATTCAGTTGAGGTGAGGATACCCGTCCGGGATAAAGAGAATTGAAATCCGGCCGTGTCTATAAAATGAGCAGCCTGCCACTGAGCAGCCTGCCACTAGCAATGGCCTTCGATACTTGATATAATTGATCAAGTCGGAAAAAACATGAGAAAGAACTTTTTGGCGTGATGATGTCTTTTGCCGGCATCTTTACATGTAAAAACCCCAATTAAGCATTACACACGGAGGAAAGAAAAAAATGAAGAAAGCGTTTTTAGTGGTCTTGGGGATTATTTTCACGATGGGGCTTATAGCAGCCGTTTCTTTTGCCGACTCCGGCAGCAAAATGGATGTGAAAGTAGGAGACGAGATCTATGTCTGCAATTGTGGAGAGAAATGTGCGTGCGGTACGATTGCCCTGAAGCCGGGAAATTGCACCTGCGGCAAGCCTATGGTGAAGACCAAAGTAACAAAGATAGAGAACGGCAACATCTCTGTTGAGGGGCAGAAAAAGACTTTCAAGAATGTCGGTAAATATGCCTGTGCATGCGGACCTGAATGCAAATGCGGCACCATCAGTCAGAATCCCGGCAAATGCGTCTGCGGCACGGAAATGAAAGAGGTAAAATAAGGCTGTTTGTACACGACGTATAATATGTTCATAAAAAGATACAGGCCGGGATCTCACCTCGGCCTGTATCTTTTTGTATAATAGAACAGCACTACTCCAAGAAGCATACTTAAATATTTGCACAGGTGCGCCATGTAAAAGTCATCCGGGTTTATAACCCAGGATTTCCCTTACTTTCTTCAGCAAAGTATTTGGACTAATGGGTTTCTGAAGGAAGTTTGTACTTGAGTCGAGAATCCCCTTCTTTTGTGTAATATCCTTTGAATAGCCACTCATGAAGAGCACTTTTATTTCAGGCTTGAACTTCTTTATCTCTTCAAAGAGCTCGATGCCGCCCCTTTTGGGCATTACTACGTCCGTAATCAGAAGATCAATGCTCTCTTTATATTCACTAAAGCGAGCTAACGCTTCATCGCCATCAATTGCCTCAATCACGCTATATCCATACTTCTCAAGCAATGTTACAGCAAGTTTCCTTAGTGTCTGGTCATCTTCAACCAGGAGAATTGTCTCCTTGCCGCCTAACGGTGACTGTATCGCCACATCTTCTTTTCGTTCATCTGAGCCGGTGACCTCCGGCAAATATATTCTGAATGTTGTTCCCTTTCCCGCTTCACTATATACATTGATAAAGCCGTCATTTTGCCTGACAGCCCCATATGCCATTGCGAGCCCAAGTCCTGTTCCTCTGCCCATCTCCTTAGTCGTGAAGAATGGCTCAAATATCCTCGCCTTAGTCATTTCATCCAAGCCTACGCCGGTATCTTCGACCGATATGATTGCATACCTGCCGATTTTCCCGTAACCGTGGACCTCGACGAATGTTTCGTCAATATCTATTTGTTCTGTGCTGATCGTCAGAATTCCTCCATCCGGCATTGCGTCCCTGGCATTTGTTACAAGATTCATCAGCACCTGTTCTATTTGCAAACGGTCTACTACTACAGTGCTGTCTTCTGCACTTAATTCAAGCTTGAGTTCAATATCCTCTCTGATGAGTTTAGTCAAAATTGGCGCAACATTTCTTATAATTTCGTTGATTCTGCCCGGCTGAGGATTTATGATTTGTTTTCTGCTGAATGTAAGCAGATTCTGAGTCAGCATAGCTGCCCTTTCCGAAGAGTCGAGTATCTGCTCCACATAGGGTCGCAGTGGACTGTCCTCTTGAATCTGCATAAGGATGAGATTGCCATAACCAATGATCGCTGAGAGTATGTTATTGAAGTCGTGTGCGATGCCCCCGGCAAGTTGTCCCACCGCCTCCATCTTCTGGGCCTCCAAAATTCGATGTTCAAGGGTTTTCTCCAGGGTCACGTCCCGCATAATCCCGCGGTAATTGACAACTCTTCCCTTTTCGTCATGGACTGCTGTTGCGGTTATCATGACAGTTATCTTTTGACCATCTACTTTCTTGAATTGCACCTCAAAATCCTTGACATAGCCCTGTCGTTCTATCGATTGTTGAAATAGAACCCTGTCTTGAGCATTTACGTATAAGTCATTGGGGATATCAATCTTCTTAAGTTCCTCCAGGGATGAATATCCAAGCCATTCAAGGCCGGCAGGATTAGTATCGACAAACTTTCCTTCCGGAGTGCTTATGAATATGACATCCTTGGTCTCTTCGAATATGCTCCTGTATTTTTCTTCAGACGCTCTGAGACACACCTCACCTTTTTTCCGCTCAGTGATATCTTCACTCAGCGCGATGAAGTTGCTGATGTCTCCCAGCTTATCGCGCGCAGCCGCAACGCTGTTGCGGACCCATACTGTATCTCCGGATTTTGTTACGTATCTTTTCTCTATAATGAAGCTATCTGTTTTGCCGGACAACAGCTCGCGAATATGCTCCATACTTGCCGGGAAATCTTCGGCATGAGTAACTGACTTAAGATTCATTGAATATAGTTCCTGCTCTGTATAGCCGGTTATATCGCAATAGGCCTTGTTTACCTGGATGAAGTTTCCTTCCTTATCGGTCATCGCCTGGCCAACGGCAGCATGGGCGAAAGCCGTACGGAAGCGTTCTTCACTGTTTCGCCAGGCTTCTTCCATCTGCTTGTGCCCCGTGATGTCGATCATCAAACCGAGCAATCTCTGTTCCTTTCCCTCTCCACGAGGAACGATGCGGACGATGTCGCGCAGCCATACCACTCTGCCATCTGCTGCTAAAGCCCGATACTCAAACCTGTGGTCTCTTCCTTCATTGATTGCGGCCCTGCAGAAAGACAATGCTTGCTCCCGATCATCGGGATGAATATGTTCAACCCAGAAATTGGGGTCTTTCAACCATTGTTCGGCAGGATACCCAAGGATGGCTTCAGCTCTTTCACTCACAAAGGAGAATTGCAACGTATCCGGATCAGCTTCCCAAATGATAGCGTCGAGTCCATGAATCAAATGAAGACATCGCTCTTCGCTTTCATGATGTTTTTCGTCCAGGCTCTTGCGTTCGTCCATTTCCCTCACCGATACCCGCATGACAGCCGATCAGAGACTTCGGGCATGCAAATATAATTTATTATGCGCCTTTTCTTATGGACAGATTGTTATAAGGCAGCCCTGCCCCTTTGTCCTTCGGAATACTGATCCTGATAATGGTGCCCTTGTCGCGGACTCCTGATATCTGCACTTCCCCTTTCCACGGGTAAACCCGCTCGCGCATCCCAACGAGGCCAAAGGAATTGGACTTTGATAAATCTGCTTCGGTTATCCCGATTCCATTGTCTGATATCTCGAACACGATATTGTTGTCATGTCTTGCCAGTACGACCCTGACTTTTGTGGCTTTTGAATGACGTAATATATTGGTAAGTGCCTCCTGAAGGATGCGGAACAGTGCAATGCCCATATTTTTATCATCGGTGACTTCTTCAGATGACAAAACCAGTTCGCATTCAATACCGCTCCGCTCCTGAAACTCATGCACCTGCCATTCTATTGCAGGGCCGAGGCCGAGATGGTCCAATATTCCGGGCCTTAACTCGGTACAGATCTTTTTCACAGTTTTTATTGTCTTGTCTATAAGCTCTACATTGGCGCTCACAGCTCTATGCAGCGGCTCGCTTATGTTCTTCAGTTTTGTGGCGATGCTGAACAAATTGAATTTTAATACCGTCAGGATCTGCCCCAACTCATCATGCACCTCTCTTGCTATATTGGCCCTTTCCTCTTCCCTTACGCTTTGCAGATGAGCGGCGAGACTGTGCAGCAGCTCGTGGGACTTCTTCAGCTCCTTCTGGCCCTTGCGCCGCTCTTCGCGCATCCGGATCATGAGAATGCCGAAAGCCACATCGTCGGCAAGTTCTTTCAATAAGCTTATCTCTTCACCAATAAATACATCCTGTTCAGATGCGTAGAAGGTCAGAACACCGAAGCATTGCTCATCCACGATTAAAGGAAAGGCGATCGTTGATGAATACCCTCTCTTCAGTGCCTCTTCCCGCCAGGGGGCAAAGTCCGGATGTGTCCGGATGTCGTTATGAACGCAATACGAATGAGTCCTGATAGCTGTCCCCGCGGGGCCGCGCCCCAGTTCGACGTCCTGCCAGGTTGCCTTCATCGTGCTGAGATAGCCGTTCTCATGACCCGCATGCACCAGCGGCAGCACCCTCTTGTCGCCTTCCGGCTCGGCATGACCAATCCATGCCATGCGATAGCCCCCGTCTTCAACCAGTATCTCGCATATCTTCCGTAGAAAGGCAGATTCGTCGACAGCATGCACCAATGCTTCACTGCATTTGCTGATAGTCTTCAGGGCACGATTGACCCTTTTCAGCTCGGCCTCGGCTAGTTTGCGCGCAGTGATGGCGCGCACGAGAGACTCTTCAGCCTTCCTGCGCTCACGCAGATCGCTCTCAATTGTTGAAGCCATTTTATTGAAGCTTTGCTCCAGCTGACCTATTTCGTCACTCTCGCCTGAGATCTCAACCCGCGCGCCGAGATTGCCGTTTGAAAGTTCGTCCGTAGCCTTCATGAGCCCTTTCATCCGGCGCAGTACAAGGAAATCCCCGCCGAACCATGCGGCCAGGCTTGCAATGATAGCAAGTACTCCGAGCCATGCAAGCTCATTCATTAGCTTATTGCCGACGACTGCGAAAGCGACCTCCGGTGATATCCCAAGGCATATAAATATACCGTCATCAGTTCCTTGAACAGGGACAAATGCATACAATCTTTTGATTCCGTCGATATCTGCGGACTCTATTATCCCTTCCTTTCGTGTCAGAATCGACTTCACGAGCCCTGAATCAGACATCTTCTTCCCTATCCACATTTCGGGCTCAAGATTGCGCGACAAAATCGTGCCTTCCCGATCTATCGCAAACACTGTGGCCATTGGAGGGATCCGGATTCCAGCAAGTTTTTCAGTCAATGTGGACAGATTTATCGACATGCCTGCAACGGCCTTCAGGTTGCCCTCTCCGTCTAGAACCGGCAATCCGGCAGCAATTACCGGCCTTCTGGAGATCCTCGATCTCTGGTACCTGCCAAATGAGAATTTTCCGGACTGGATGGGCCGTTGGAACCACTGGCGATCTGAAACATTGATCTCTCCGGCAAAGGTATTGGCGCTGCAATAAATATCTCCGTCCAGGTTTGCGGCAAATATGTTGTCATACCCGACAAGTACTTTTTTTAAGTCGGCAAAAAAGGCATTGCAGGCGGATGAATCACGATTCCTGACAGCCGGTATTTTTGAAAGCACCGAAAGGACCTGGCGTGAACCGTCCGTAAGCTCTTCGATACTATTTGAGGCAACCTTGACCCAGTGAAGGGTGTCAGCCTTTATTTCGGCCTCTTGATGACGCTTTTGCTCCGAGGCGTTATAGAACAAATAGATTAAGACGGGAATAATTGAAATAAAGACAAGCAGCAGAAGGCGGGCCCGAAGACTTGTCAGCGCACGGAATTTCATATTGCACCGCCTTTTGTTATCCGTACTCACAAGTATAGGGCAAAATAAGCTTCTTTTGAATTTTAATTATCTTATGTGGTTATTAGTATTTGATTTCCCGCTTTCTGTACCAATTCTGCAAGCTATGTTACCAGTAGTGTTACTATTACGGGGTTTCGTAACAGTTAACCGCGCTTATACGACGCGCAGATTCACGCTCTGGTTCGAATCCTGCGACAGATGTATTGAAGCGGTAGGAAGCGAGAGGCACTTCATTTCTACGTTCAGGTCCATTGTAGTGGCTCGATTGGGTTACACTTTTTCTCAAGAAATCAATATCCGCAGCGACCCAGGCTTTTTCCGCGTCGCGGTAGAACATTTTAATTTTTTTACCGTTAAAGCCAAATTCAATGCCGAATTGAAGCATATGCGAGTATATTATGTCATTAGTATTATCATCAAATATGACTTTTATAATCATGATGGAAGCCCTTTCCTCAAGTAATTAGTCGACAATTGCAGCACCCAACAAGAGCAGCAGGTCGACCAGTCCCCCATTCCTCTATTTAAGGCAGTTCCGCTTTTACCCTTTCTTGTTGAACAACGACGATATATGAGTAGTTGAATCTTTCCCTGAACGTGATGTCATCACTCGAAATGGCTATCTCTATGTCGTGCAGCCGGTTGAATCTCTCAACAACTCTGTGGATAAGCTCTCCCAATGCCATATCACTTGATAGGTCGCGGACCAGAATGCAATGCCTGCCGCCGTTGTGCGTAATAGGCACGTTCTTCAGACACTGAATTCCGCATTCCAACTTGTCCATTAATGCTCCCATTATATGCATGTATCTCGGAGCCTTTTTACCTATCGGCGCATTCAATGTTTCGATGATAGCGACATGACCGCTCATTAAGTCCTCCATTTTCGTGTGTCATATTTAAAATACCAGGAAGCATTCACAATATTGTTAACGCTAATGCTCTGAAATTCAGCAACAGAGCTCTTTTAAAGGCCTTTCTGAAAAAATACCGCTCGCACTTGCTAAATTGCGCCCGGCCTCGACTGCATTGGATATATCAATTGCAAGAGCATGGTCAATTTCGCCTATTCTAAAGCATCCTATTATCATCCCCTTTTCCTGGGATGTGATATTGCTTCTATTAATGCAGTCCTCAAATCTATCGGGTCCGAGTTGCCGGAAAGAAAATCTCGCGAAGGCCATGAACTTTCTGGCGTCATTCTGAGTTCCGTTTTGACAGAGATCGACAACTTTGTGCAAGAACCTTAAATTATCGAAGTAAACCTTGCAGATAAACCAGACCTCCATCTTCTTAAGCTGCTCGGCGAACCTGAATGCCAAGTCAGGATCTTTCTGATGAAGCTCTCTGTTTTCCAAGAAATGGTCGATCGCTGAAATCACTTCCGAGACTTCAAATCTCTTTGACATCAACAATTCCTCCTGGTTTCCAATTTTATGTTTGCCACCCGATAAATTCCTCTTCCTGCTCTTCGACCGCATGTTTGCGGCGATATTCCTTCAAGTTTTACAATAGGAAACATGAAGTGCCTCCAGGCAGTGGTTTGACATATCCATTCTTGAATGCCGAATCGATACTCCTGCCAAGGTCCTGCACTGTGAACGGCTTTTCGATGTATTGTGAAATGCCTACATCGCGCAGCCGCCTATCAACCTCAT
>JBGOVD010000218.1:0-4583 GCA_041477935.1 Dissulfurispiraceae bacterium
ATAAAATCCAGATCATGATAACTCTCGGGTTTTCCCCATGCCCAAATGATACTTTTATCTTCTACGCTCTCGTTAACCGGGTAATCGATACATGCGGGCTCGATTTCGAGCTTCATATAGAGGATGTCGAGACCCTGAACCGTCTTGCGCTGGGGCGGTCGCTCGATGTGACGAAGATATCCTGTCATGCTTTCCACTACCTGCAGGACGATTACCGGTTTCTGAGATCGGGCGGTGCTTTCGGCCGGGGCTGCGGGCCTTTGATCATATCGAAGCTCCCTTACACAGGGAAGGATTTGAAGGGAAAAAGCATCGCTATTCCGGGCGAAATGACCACAGCCTACCTTCTGTTGAAGCTCTTCTTCGATGCGACTTACGGCGCCAGACCATCGGCTGTCATTCCTATGCTCTTTAATGAGATCCCTGCAGCAGTAAGAGACGGCAGGGTCGATGCCGGGTTGATAATCCATGAAAGCAGATTCACCTATCATGAACTAGGGCTGTCACGTGTGGTCGATCTTGGCCAATGGTGGGAGAATGAGACGGGGCTGCCGATCCCTCTGGGAGGCATCATCGCCAGGAAGTCCCTCGGCCCTAAGATCGAAATAATAGAAGATCTGATCAGGCGGAGCGTCGAATATTCGTTTTCTCACCCAAACGAATCGATGCCTTTTATAAAAAAATATTCGCAGGAGCTATCAGAAATCGTTATAAATAATCATATAGGACTGTACGTGAATGATTTTACCCTCGACATGGGAGAAGAAGGACTTGCTTCGCTTAATGAACTGCTTGGTCGGGCCAAACGCGCCGGCGGATAACAAGGAAAGGAAGGTCATATGTCTCCATATACATCAATAGATCCCTTTATCAAAGAGCCGAAGATAGCATATTTCTCGATGGAAATCGGCCTTAAGAACGAGATCAAGACTTACAGCGGCGGCCTCGGCGTGCTCGCCGGTGATACGATCAAGTCCGCTGCCGATCTACGACTGCCGATGGTGGCAGTTTCACTGCTGACGAAGAAGGGATTCTTCAAGCAGGAGCTGGACCCCTTCGGGAGGCAGAAGGAGCTTCCCGACGAATGGAACCCGGCGAACTTCATGGCTCGCCTGGCCGATCGGATTACGGTGGGCATCGAGTCCAGAGACGTACAGATAGCGCCGTGGCTCTATGTAGTCGAAAGCGCCACAGGCGGAAAGCTGCCGGTGATATTTCTTGACACCGACCTCCCGGAAAACGCACCCGAGGACCGGGAGATCACCCTCTATTTATATGGAGGGGATGCTGCATACCGTTTAAAGCAGGAGATAGTGCTCGGCATCGGCGGCACAAGGATACTTGATCAGCTCGGTTTCGAGATCAAGAAGTATCATATGAATGAGGGCCATTCCAGCCTGCTGACGCTGGAACTGCTGAAGAGATACAAAAAAAATATCGAGGACGTCTGGGACGAACGCCTTGTCTGGGACATCGACAAGGTACGCGGCCTCTGCGTTTTTACCACTCATACACCTGTGGAAGCGGGCCATGACAAATTTCCGTATGAACTTGCCGAAAAAATACTCACTGATTCCGACGTCATCCCGATGCGTGTAATCAAGGAGTTCTCCGGGCAGGCTTCTCTAAGCTTGACCATGCTTGGAATCACTCTTAGCAACTATATCAACGGTGTAGCAAAAAAACACGGCGAGGTCTCCAAAAGTATGTTTCCAGGTTATGAGATACATGCCATCACAAATGGCGTACATTCCTATACCTGGACCTGCGACAGCTTCAAGCGCCTGTATGACAAATACCTTCCCGGCTGGGCCAACGAGCCGGAGATCTTCGTCAGGGTGGGCCGCATTCCGGATGAAGAGTTGTGGGGGGCTCACATGGAGGCAAAGAAAAGCCTTATCGACTTCGTCAACAGGGAGACCCAGGCAGGGATGAATTACGACACCCTGACCATCGGGTTCGCCCGCCGCGCAACTGCATACAAGAGGGCCGACCTGCTGCTTTCAGATCCGGAAAGACTTGCCCGAATCGGTGAAGGAAGGCTCCAGATCATTTACGCCGGTAAGGCCCATCCGAAAGATGAACCCGGTAAGGACCTCATACAAAGGATTATCGAGATGAGCGAGCGCCTCAAGGACCGGGTAAAGATAGTCTTCATCCAGAACTACAACATGGATATCGCGCTGAAGATCATCTCAGGGGTGGATGTCTGGCTGAACACGCCTATGCGCCCGCATGAAGCCTCGGGCACCAGCGGAATGAAAGCTACACACAATGGCGTGCCGAATTTCAGCGTGCTCGACGGATGGTGGATCGAAGGACATATAGAAAACTATACAGGCTGGGCCATTGGTCCTTCTCCCGACGTCCCCGCCGACCCGGCGCGTGATGCCGACGACCTGTATTACAAGCTCGAGGCGACGATCATCCCTACCTTCTATAATGATAAGAAGATCTGGATCAGGATCATGGAGAACGCCATAGGAAAGAATGCCTATTACTTCAACACTCACAGGATGATGAGGCTCTACGTCACGGAAGCTTATATAAGATAAACTGTGTTGCCACTGCCTGACCTAACGGACATGTATGATCACGGTCTGTCTTTTTGTTGATTTCGAGGCTGCTGCATTTTCCGGACGATTCCGGCCCCTGATTCCACTTTATTTCTGCCACTTGTTCCGATTTATTCCCGCCACCATTTCCAGAGCAATCTGCCACCCCTTGGCAGGGAATAGTCCTCAAGTAGAAAATGGCCGGGGAATTACTTTTGTTCGTTGACAATATGTAACCTGCAAGGTTACAATTAGAGCATGATCACATCATTCGTGCATAAGGGTCTTGAGAAATTCTACCAAACGGGGAATACCTCTGGGATTCAGACTATTCATGCAAAAAAACTGAGGTTGATTCTCACGCTACTTGATGCGGCGACGAATGTGAAAGCAATGAATGCTCCGGGATTAGAACTGCACAAGTTAAAAGGGGATAAAAAAGACATCTGGTCGGCTACGGTGCAAGCCAACTGGCGGGTTACATTCAGAGTTATTGCGGGTAATGCTGAGGTTGTCAATTATGAAGACTATCATTAAGAAGGAGAAATCACTTATGGCTATGCATAATCCAGCCCATCCGGGCGAGGTTTTAAAGGAGCTTTGGCTTGAGCCTATGGGGATAACTATCACTGATGCTGCGGAACGCCTACGTGTAGCGCGTAAGACCGTTTCTAAAATTGTCAACGGTCGTGGGTCTATTACGCCGGAAATGGCACTTAGGATTGAAATTGTATTTGGTTCGACTGCGGAGACGTGGCTAAACATGCAGGCTGCATACGACATATGGCAAATGAGGAATCTTCGAAAGTCCCTGCAAGGAACTTTGCGTCATGTTCGGCCAGCTGGTAGATTGATCGGAACTGGTGGCAGATTAGCAGCGGATTAGGTGGCAGGTTTCACTGGAATACGCAGCTGCTGACTAGCTTGCTACTGAAAACCGCGAGCGCGCAAAGTATGGCAAAATCGATGATTAATACTTGTACGCTCCATCGTTGCCGGAATTTTGGCGAACTCAATAACATGTCGTTATCATTACCGCAGGGATACGGCTCGTTACACAAGCTTTCGTCCCGAAGTCAATACCGGAGATCTTCTCCAGAAACAATTGGTGCTAATGAAAGTCATTTGAGTCGCCTAGACCAGGAAGTTGGACATTTTGGGAAGAATGTGTTAAAAATAGATTACATGTTTCATCCCGTACTCTTCATGGTCCATTTAAATTAAGACACGCGTAGAAAAAACCACTAACAAGAGTTTTGGCGATAAGCGTATTATAGTCACTAGCAAAAGCGGCAGACATATTTTTTTATCAGTGCCGGGGAGAATTTCAAACTTCATAGTCCAGTGGGTTGAGGGCGCGGCAGTCAGCGCATAGCCCTCTTCCAAAGAAAGCTTCTATTCTACTAAACAGCAGCGGGCCAGGGTCGAAACTTCCGCCACAGTCCATGCACTGCGAATTGCCCTCTCCAACAACATTTAATTTCGTACTGTTCATCTCCAGCAGTATAGCCATTGCTTTAGCTGATGAATAATTATCACTGATTTTCCACCTCACCTTAGGAGGTCATTCACGTCCAAGGCTTCACCGTGTCGGCATGCTGAGATTCGCTTGCTTCAATGCAATGGCGAATAACGCCATGAACACCCCCCATGGCGTTATCCCTGCGATCACCAGGGGAAAGTGTCTGCCCCGCGGTCAGTCCCGTCAGCACCACCTTCCACTTGCCCACGTGTACTACTGTAGAAAGCAGTTTTCTTTTGATAATTTGCATCCAATCCTCTACTAACACTGTATAACTACACCAAAGGTTCACTCTAGGAATACTACCTCAACGTCAAGCTTTCCTTCGCATATTTGATGATCGGCGAAAGGAAGAATTCGATGATTTTCCTTTTGCCGGTCTTGACCTCTACAGATGCCGCCATACCGGGAGAGAGGGGGACCAGTTTTCCATCGACGGCAACATTCAACTTGTGCATTTCAACCTTGATTTTGTATATGGGTCCCTTTTTCTCATCTTCGAAGGC
>JBGOVD010000229.1:0-4442 GCA_041477935.1 Dissulfurispiraceae bacterium
GGGCTTCGAGCCGGTTCTTAGTAACCACAAAGACATCAAGGTAAGGGTGGAGCACACGGACGATGTGCTGAAGATACTGAACGCCATCAGGGATGCCGGGGCGTTGTACCGCGGACTGGACGTTCGGAACCCCAACCTTGAAGAGGTCTTCCTGAAGCTCACCGGCGAGGCTCTCCGGGAGGATTCCTCTGAAATGGTGGCAAAATGAACCCGCGCATCATCAGTGCAAATCTCATCGTGAAGCTCATGAGCGTCTACCGCGAGAAGTCCGTTATGTTCTTCACTCTTGCGTTCCCGATAATCCTGATACTAGTGTTCGGCACGATCTTCATGAGCGAGGACAACGTGGGCTTCCACCTTTACGTGCAGGACCTCGACCAGACGAACTCGTCTGCACAGACCATTGAGAACCTCGAGCACAACGGGAAATTCAAGATAACCAGGGTCGATCCTGCTGTCAACGCGACGCAGTACACCAGGGATAACAAGCTGAACCTTGTCCTCGTTATTCCCAAAGGATTTGAAAGGGCCCTCATGCAGAGAATTATGCTCTATGACTTCGACGCATCTGTCACTATAACCTATATATACGACCCCAGCTCGTCTTCGGTGACCACGAAGATGCAAATTCTGGATGCAGTGCTGGCAGCGATGAACCAGGGAATGTCCGGGCAGCCGCCGTTCATCCGATCTGTTGAGAAATCGATACTTACCAAGAAATACCGGTTTATCGAGTTCTTCGTCCCCGGAATAATCGCAATGTCGGTGATGACGTTGAGCCTGTTCGGCACGGTGAACCTGAACACGGAGCTGCGGCAGAAGGGTATCATCAGGAAACTTTCCACCACCCCCATTACCCGCACCGACTGGATACTATCGGACATACTGTACCAGTTCATACTCGCGGTCGGATCTACGACTGCGATGCTGCTGGCGAGTTACGCCGTGTTTGATGTCAGGCTGAGTATAGACGCCTGGCTGCTTGTGTTCATTTTGCTTGATGTCATAGCGTTCGTCGGCATCGGGATGATACTCACCCGCTTCGCCCGGGAGTCGCAGAGCGCCGCCGCCGCCGCAAATGCTGTCAGTTTCCCGATGATGTTCCTTTCTGGAAGCTTCTTCCCTATCGAGCTGATGCCGGGGTTCCTGCAGACGATCTCCAAGACACTGCCGCTGTATTATTTGAACGAGGGGCTCCGGGCAGCGATGGTGTTTGAAGACGACATGGCCGCGCTGCATTACTCCGTGATCATAGTTTTTTTTGCAGCCATTGTCTTCATCCTGGGCATAGCAGCCACCAAATGGGAAGAGGGCCAGTGATAGCAATGTACCTCCAAAGCGCCATTACTCAAGCACCCTATCCCTGCGCCATGACCGCCTTCGCTGCAGCGGTGCTCGCTGTTCTCGTCAATCTCATTCTCAGGTTTCGTGACTACCGTGCGCTCATGCATTCGATTTCGGTTAATGGCATCATCAGGCTCCTGGGTACCATCACGCTGGTCTTCCTGCAGGTGGTTGCCCTTTTCTATCTCATCACACTCCTGCCAGGACCTTTCCGCGCGGTTGTGCTCCTTTTTTCCGCTTTCATCGTAGTCGTTCAACTCTCCTATTGGCTGACTCTATCTCAGTTCATGACTTGTACTGACCTGTTTCTCGCCCTGACTGTCAGCGGGGACCATCGGGTAGCCGCCATCTTAAGCTTCTTCAAACCGCGCGTCCTCTTGTTTGCACTCCCTTACGCACTCATTCTCTCCTTACTGATGATCCTCGCCCCCCCTGTATCCGCCTTCCGGGAGACCCTCGCCCTCAGCGTCCTGCCGGTGCTCTACCTCCTCGCTTCCAATTACGTCCTCTTCCTCCACGTTCCGGAACGTAGCTTCCATCTGAATCCCCTGACCTCCTTTCTCCGTTCAGCACTTCATTGCAAGTTTGAAAACCTTCGAGAATATCATGGACCACGAGACGACCTGCCGCCGTTTCACGCCTCCCAACGGCCGCTCGACAACATCATCTATGTCATTGACGAGTCAGTTCGCGGCAGCAATCTCAGCCTGAATGGCTACCCGCGTGCCACAACACCGTTCCTTCAATCTCTCGAAAACCGTGGCTTTCTCAAGAATCTCGGCATCTGTGTCGCCGCCGCTTCCTTTTCCCACGTCAGCAATGCCTATCTGATTACCGGTCACAACGAATTTCCCGACAGCACCTTTAGAACCGACAAGAACCCGACCATCCTGGATTACGCAAAGAAAATGGGCTATGAGACGATCTACATCGACATCAATCAAATCTACCTTTATTCTCTCATTAAAGCGGCCGGGAAAGGTCCCGTGAGAGCTCTGGACCGGTGGATGAACGATAAGTCATTCAAGGCGAGTCATATCGATCTTGAAACCACGAAGGACGTGGGAGTAGCCCGCTATCTCAGTAATCTTCTCAATGAAAAAAGCGGCTGTTTCGTTCTCGTCAACAAGAAAGGTCTCCATTTTAACTATCGCAATAGATATCCGGACGATCCGGCCTCTACGATCTGGAAGCCGGTTATGACAGCATCACAATCCATTGACCCCAGCGAAGCCGGACGTGAGAAGCTCGTCAATACCTATGACAACGGGATCCGCTTTCAGGTGGATGAATTCTTCAGGGTGTTTGTTTCCGAAACGACAAATCAGAACTATGTAATGCTGTACACATCGGACCATGGACAGACGCTGGCCGAGCATGGACAAGTGTATACCCATATGAAGCCTGACAAGGAGATCGTAGATGTGCCGGTTTTCTTCGTTTCAGGTGAGAGGTATAGCAAAAAAGGGCTTTTGGACGACATTGCCTCCGGCATCAGGGTTTCCCATCTCAATAATTTTGCAACCCTTCTCGACCTGATGGACGTACCAATTTCTTTGCGTGTTCGTCCTTACGACAAATCGATTTTCGCTTTGACGGCCGAGGACAACAAAGAGCGTTATTATATGAGCGGCTCTCTTCACGGATCCGGCGATTATGTGGTGAGGGTGATACATACGCCACCGGATGATGGGTGGGGTGTTTCGAGACCCATCGGCAATAATTAAATGGAGGAACAATGAAAATAAAACTTATCGCACCGCATGATGAACGCATATCCAGTCCCTTCAAGTTCCAGAGGGTAAATCTGCCGCTGCTGGCGGCGCTTACACCGCCCGGTCACAAAATATCAATTGTTGAGGAAGCTTTTGCTCCCGATGACATCAATGAAGACGTGGATTTAGTCGGCATTACCGTCCTGACCGAACTTGCGCTCAGAGCCTATCATATCGCAGACATCTATCGTCGGAAGGGGGTGAAGGTCGTAATGGGAGGAATACATCCCACTGTATTGCCTGAAGAAGCTTTAAAGCATGCAGACGCAGTAGTGGTTGGGGAATCGGAGGGTGTATGGCAGCGACTTGTATCCGATGCTAAAGCGGGTCAGATGCAAAGAATATATAATGCAGGTAAGATGACAGATCTGAAGGGTCTGCCGAAACCGGCGCGAAGGTTTTTACCCGAAGCGAAATATAAGGGCTATAATCCTATTCCAATCCCTGTCGGCATCGAGACATCACGGGGGTGTCCGAACGATTGCGAATTCTGCTGCATTGGCTCGACGCTGGGTAAGCAATATCGGGTCAGGCCGGTTCAGGAGGTTATTGCCGAGATAGAGTCTATTGATTCCCCGCACCTCTTCTTTGTCGATGACGCACTGGGACTGAACCGAAAGGTAGCGAAAGAGCTCTTTACTGAAATGATACCTCTTAAGAAGCGATGGCTGGCGCAGGGTACAGTGTCGCTGGCGGAGGACCCGGAACTGCTCAGACTGATGAATCGGGCCGGGTGTCTGGGACTTTTGATCGGGTTCGAATCGATACAGAAGTCGACGCAGGATGAGGTGAAGAAAATAAGAAACCTGAAGATCGATTTTTATGAGGCAATGCGTCGATTTCATGGCGAAGGTTTCGGAATACTCGGCTCCTTTGTTTTTGGATTTGATTTCGAAAACAAAGATGTGTTCGAGCAGACCTATGCGTTCATAATGAAAAGCTATATGGATGTCGTCCAGCTGAGGATTCTTACTCCCTATCCCGGAACGCGATTATATAAGCGACTCTCAGACGAAGGCCGGTTGTTTGAGCATGACTGGTGGCTCCAGGGCCATCCTCCCGATACGGTCCTTTACCAGCCCAGGGGCATGACCGTTGACGAACTCATTAGCGGCTACGCCGGATTGAACAGACAAGCCTATTCTGCGGGCGCCATAATGAAACGATTCCTTGGCATGACCCCATGGAAACGGACGTTGCTGGGTTGCATGACGTACACCGGGGTCAATCTGTCTACCCGCAAACGTTATTTCAAAGGCCTGAGCAATACACAACCATTTGCAGGGCCTTCCAACCCCAGCAAGAATGCAGTAGATTCAATCA
>JBGOVD010000112.1:0-6643 GCA_041477935.1 Dissulfurispiraceae bacterium
GAATTGGCAAACGAGAAGTACTTCCAGGTTATAGGCCAGCGTGACATTCTGGGTAAGAAGCTTATCGAAGCTCTGCCGGAAGTTGCCGATTCGTCTTACCCTCAGATTCTTGATCGCGTATTCCAGACCGGAGAATCGTTTACCGCAAACGATGTCTCGATAATGCTTGCCCGAGGCGCTAACAGTAAACTGGAGGAAGTCTGGCTCGACTTTATTTACCTCCCATTACGCGAACCTGACGGCACGATTTCAGGTATCTTTGTCCATGGCGTCGACATTACCAAGCGCAAGCGCGCAGAAGAGGATATTTTGCAGGCCAAAGTGGCGGCCGAGGCGGCCAACCGGGCCAAGAGCCAGTTCCTCGCCAATATGAGCCACGAGCTGCGAACCCCAATGACAGGGGTCCTCGGTATGCTCGAATTCACCCTTAATACCTCGCTGGACGCGCAACAGCGGGACTTTATCGAAACTGCCCATAAGTCGGCCCGGACGCTTCTGCGAATACTCAACGATATCCTCGACCTGTCAAAGGTCGAAGCAGGCAAACTTTCGATAGAGGGAAAACCGTTCGTCCTGCGTGACTGCGTGTCCGGAGCGATCGACATTCTTGTACCCGAGGCACGGCGCAAGGGGCTGGAGGTAAATTGCACGATGGCGGACGATCTCCCCAAAACCGTGGTCGGGGACCAGTTGCGGCTTATGCAGGTCCTCACCAACATCTGCGGCAACGCCGTCAAGTTCACCGAGCAGGGTAATGTGGTGCTGCGGGTCAAGGCCAAGAGCACGACCCCGGACGGCAGGCGGGAGATCACCTTCTCCGTCACGGACACCGGCATCGGCATACCCGCCGATAAGCGGCATTTACTCTTCAACAACTTCAGTCAGATCGACGACTCGGATACCCGCAGATACGGAGGCACCGGCTTGGGGCTCGCCATCAGCAGGGAGCTAGTGGAACGGATGGGGGGAACTATCACTTTCGAGAGCGCGGAAGGCGCGGGAAGCGTTTTCACTTTTACCATCCCCCTTGAAGAGGATGGAACAGAGATCGTAAACGCATCGGTGTCTGGAGAGCTGTTGACGTTGCCAAGCCCCCCTGTCTCCACCTCTGAGATGAGAAAAGCGCGTCTCCTTCTCGCCGAAGACGACCCGGTCACCAGAAAAGTAATCGGAATCATGCTCAAGCACTCGAACTTCGATCTCGATATTGCCGAAAACGGCATGCAGGCGGTTGAGAAATGGGAACAGGGGAATTACGACCTGGTACTAATGGACGTGCAGATGCCACACATGGACGGCTTAGCCGCAACCGACGCGATCAGGGAAAAGGAGCGGGCAATCGGCAGCCATACACTCATCGTCGCCATGACGGCCCATGCCTATCCGGAGGACGAAATGCGCTGCCTTGCGGCAGGTATGGATGCCTATATCTCCAAACCTATCGATATGAAAAAATGCATTGCAATGATCATGGAGCTCATCGGGAAGCGGGACCTGGAAGCCTGATAGTTATTGCCGTTCTTCACTCCTCGGGGAGAGATCCAGAACGGCTCTCACTTTCCTGACCAGCTCCAAGGGATGAATCGGCTTTATGAGCGCCTCTTCACTGCTGCCATAGATTCCCCTGTCAAGGAGCAAATCCGGGCTGTAGCCGCTCATGAAGAGGACCTTGACGTCAGTTCGAACCTTCCTGATCTCCTCATACGCCTCTCTGCCGCTTTTCCTGGGCATAATCATATCCATGACGACAATAGCAATTTTGTCTTTGCCGCTCTTGAACTTCTCTACGGCATCCTCTCCGTCATAGGCAAGGATCACGTCGTAACCGAATTGTCTCAGGATCAACCCCGCCAAATCCCGTATTGTTACATCATCTTCCGCCAACAATACGGTTTCGTTCCCCATACGCGAATACTCAGGGGCAGCCTCTACTTCGTTAACGACATCTTCTTCATAAACCTGCGGCAGATAAATCCTGAAAGTCGTCCCCTCGTCCGGTTCGCTGTACACGTTTATATAGCCGTTATGTTGCTTGATCACCCCATATACTATCGAAAGCCCTAGGCCGGTTCCCTTGCCCACTTCCTTGGTGGTGAAAAACGGCTCGAAGATCTTTTTGCTCGTTTCGGCATCCATCCCTTTACCGGTATCCAATACGGAGAGAACAACATAGTTACCCACCTCGCCATAACCGTTTGCGTGGATGAAGTTTTTGTCAATCTCCTGAACTCCAGTCTCGATGGTCAGGGTACCGCCGTTCGTCATGGCGTCCCTGGCATTGGTCGCCAGGTTCATCAATACCTGTTCTATCTGGCCGCTGTCTGCAAAAATCCTGAGCGGCTTTCCCGTACAGACCGTTTTCAACTGTATATCTTCGCCGATAATCCTGGTGAGGAATTTACCCACCTTCATGACTATCTCATTCAGGTTGATCCTTTTCGGGTCCATGATCTGTTTCCGGCTGAAGGCGAGGAGGCTTCGCGTCAGATTGGCAGCTCTCTCCGCTGCCGCATAGATCTGATCGATATCGGATCTGAAGGGCGCATCCTTATCTATTTTCATCTGCAGTACGCTGCAATAGCCATAAATGGCTGTGAGGATATTATTGAAGTCATGGGCCACTCCACCGGCAAGCTGGCCGACTGCTTCCATCTTTTGAGCCTGACGGAGCTGGGCTTCAAGCTTTTTCTGTTCGGTGAGGTCGGTATTTGTTCCCGTTATTCGGAGTGGCGTGCCGTCCGGATCCCGTGCGACCACTTTCCCGCGGGTGAGCACCCATTTCCAGTCGCCGGATTTTGTGCTCATCCGCTGTTCAACCTCGAATATGGGCGCCCGGCCTTCAATGTGCGCATTTAACCGCTCATAAGTAAGTGGCAGGTCATTGGGATGCACCAGGTCGGACCAGACTCTGACCAGCGAATCGATTTCATCCGGCCGATAACCGAGTATTTCGCAGCCACGAGGGCTCAGATAGATTCTTCCGGTTTTTATCTGCACATCCCACAACCCGTCATTGGTTCCTTCCATTGCAAATCGCAGCCGGTTCTCACTTTCGCAAAGGGCTTCATCCGCTTTCTTCTTCTCAGTAATGTCACGGGCCGTTGCATAAATATATTCTTCATCCTTATTGTAAATGGTACGCCATGACAGCCACTTTACAGAACCATCCCGGCATATAAAGCGGTTTTCAAAAGCAAGTGAAGAATTCTTCTCCATCTGCTTTGCCATTTCGTCAAGGGTTTTCTTCCTGTCGTTCGGATGCATAAATTCGACTAACGGCTTGGAAATAATCTCTTCCTCCGGATACCCGAGCATCTTTCTACAAGAAGGATTTGTCTTTATGAAAGTGCCATTGGGACCGATTATGCACATCAAATCTGCGGAAGCCTGGAAGAATTTATAGAATTGTTCCCTTTCCTTCTCCAGACGCTTGCGACCGGTAACGTCCCACACGGTTGACACCATCAATCGTTTGTCCGGAAGCGGTGTATTCCTTGCTTCGATATAGGTTGTCTCTTCTCCCCTGCGGGTGATCGGCACATCGACCCAGTGCATCCGTGCCACCTCGCCGCTGGCGCAATCATCCAGAACCCTCCTGCTGATCTCTTCCCTGTATTCCGGATCCTCATAAACTGAGCTCCAGAATGTGTCCGGGGAAGCGAGTGCCTCCCGTGTTGTCCGGTAGAATTTCGGGAAATTGTCGTTCATATACTGAAAGGTGACGGCGGGGTCAACGGAGTTCACCGCTATCCCTATGGGGAGATTGTCCATGACAGCTTTGATATAGTTTTCGCTCTCCCACAGAGCGTCTTCGGCACGTCTGCGATCGGTGATGTCGGTATGGATCCCCACAAGTCCGATGACGCGGCCATCGGCATCCTTGTTGGCATAGGCCCTGAGAAGTATGTTCAAGACTCTCTTGTCTTTTGCGAACATCCTGACTTCGCCGGCCCATCTCCCCCCAGCCATAATCGTCTTGAAAACTTCCCTGCCGACGCTTTCGTCCACATATAGGGTTGCAGGCGGATTATCACCGATTTCACCGAACAGATTATTGAATGCCTCGTTCTGATAGAAGTGCTTCCCTTCAGCAGTAGACATACCAATGGCATCCGATGAGTTCTCAACCGTTTCCTTGAACATGCGCAGCAACTCTTTGGACCGCTTATGTTCGCTGATGTCGCGCAAGAACGCCATGAAATGCCCGCCTTCAGAGATCTGGCGCTGGTGGACTCTTATTTCAACATCAATGACGCTCCCATCCTTCCGGCGATGCCGGGTTTCAAAATGTTGAGTGCCCTGTGCCAAGAGCTTATTGATTCGTTCGATAATATCGGATTCCTTTTCGCAGGCATCCAGGTCTGCTATATTCATGCCCAGCAATTCCGGTTCGCTGTAACCGGTCATCCGGCAATAGGCGTCGTTTACTTCCAGCAGGAATCCTAGCTCATCTGCCCTCCAGAAACCCTCCATGGCCGTTTTGGGTGCGCTGCCATGACTGTCTCCGCTCTTCCGGGCCGCTCCATGGACCGATTCGCATTCATTATTCATCTCATTTTCATTGAAGTGCATAAATCGCCTTATTCCGCTTAAAATATTGATGTCTATTCAGTGACTTCCGAAGCGTATTCCACTACGCAAACTGGTGTGGAACTGAATCGAATAAGCTAAGCTTGGCATTTAAACCGGGTTTATTAATTTGCAATGGGAATGATAGCGTTTAGACAAAGCCAATTCAATGGTTAAATTGAGGAAATTGTTTTTCGGTATACTTATGATAGTTTGGTAGACCTGAGAAGCGCCCTCTGTGAAATCATCAGAGTACACTCACTTGATGAATTATAAAGATAACATTCTGGACTTTGTTGAATCTAAACTTTTTCCTGAAGGTTTTGTTCGTTACGGCCGCACAGGCTGATCTATTTGTCTCTGATAAGAAGAAGAACAGAAACTGGGGGGGGTATTTTGAGGGGGTATATTGAATTGCGTTCAGAATATATTCCTGTTATTACGGCATGTTGTATGTTTCGCATGATTCCTATATAAAACGTGCAAAAGGTCAACCCAAGGTAACTGACAGTGGCGGTCAGAACATGTCAGTGGATCCCGAGTTGGGAAGGGCTCCCCAACGGACGCTTATTTCTAAATTCTTGGGAAAATGCTTTCAAAAAAGAGCACCCCTTAAAGCGACGGCAAAAGCCCCTTACCGATAAGTGTATTGTAGGCGCCGGCCTTGACCAATTTTTTTGCCTTCTCGATATCCGGAGCAAAGTAGCGATCCCGGTCATAGAATGGAACGTGCCTGCGGAGTCCCTTCCTGGCGCGTTCCAGCAACGGCGAAGTTTTAAGCGGCGCCCTGAAATCGACACCCTGGCAGGCTGCAAGGAGTTCTATCGCAACTATGCCGGCGGTGTTGTCGGCCATCTCGATCAGCCTGCGGCCGGCAAAAGCGGCCATTGAGACGTGGTCTTCCTGGTTCGCGGATGTCGGGAGGCTGTCGACCGAAGCCGGGTGGGCAAGGGATTTGTTCTCGCTTGATAATGCCGCGGCCGTGACCTGGGCGATCATGAAGCCGGAATTGAGACCACCCTTTTCAACCAGGAACGGCGGCAGCTTGCTCAGGTTTGTATCGATCAGAAGCGCAGTGCGACGCTCGGAGAGAGCGCCGATCTCGGCGATTGCCAGGGCAAGGTTGTCGGCTGTCATCGCAACAGGTTCGGCGTGGAAGTTCCCTCCAGAAAGTATGTCGCAGTCATCGGCAAAGACCAGCGGGTTGTCTGAGACAGCATTCCCCTCGGCAAGAAGCGTCACAGCAGCATTACGGATCTGGTCGAGACAGGCGCCCATCACCTGCGGCTGACAGCGGAGGGAATAGGGGTCCTGGACCGCCTCGCAGCCGCGGTGCGACTCTTCGATTTCGCTGTGCTCCAGTAAGCGCCGATACGCTGCTGCCGTGTCGATCTGTCCGCGCAGTCCCCTTACCTCGTGGATACGCTCGTCAAAGGGGCGACGGCTGCCGAGGGCAGCCTCCAGGCTGAGACTTCCGGCTATCAGAGCTGCGGAGAAGAGGTCTTCGGCTGCGAACAGACCTTCAAGAGCAAAGGCGGTTGAGGCTTGGGTGCCGTTGAGGAGCGCCAAGCCTTCCTTCGGGCCGAGGGTGATCGGCTCGATCCCCGCAATTTCGAGGCCGCGCCGGCCCGGCAGGCGTTCGCCGCGATACGTCACCTCACCTTCTCCCAAAAGGACTGTGCTCATATGCGCCAGAGGAGCAAGGTCTCCGGATGCGCCTACAGAGCCTTTCTGCGGGATGCAGGGGTAAACCTCTGCATTGAACAGGCGGATCAAGGCCTCGATCACCTCAAGGCGTATACCGGAATAGCCTCGGGCCAGACTGTTTATCTTGAGGAGAAGGAGGAGCCGGACTGTTGATTCAGCCATCATCTCGCCGGTCCCGGCAGCGTGCGACAAGACAATGGCGCGTTGCAGCTGTTCAAGTTCATCGGTAGGGATGCGGGTCCGGGCCAAAAGGCCGAAGCCGGTGTTGACCCCGTAGATGACCCTCCCCTGTTTTATCACCTCCCCGACTGTCCGGACCGACTTTTCGATCCCCCCCAGACAGCTCGGCGCAAGGCTCAGTGTCACA
>JBGOVD010000064.1:0-8318 GCA_041477935.1 Dissulfurispiraceae bacterium
ACCAAAGAGATTGAATCCGCTGCGCTTACCCACCCTGATGTGGCGGAAGCAGCAGTTGTTCCTGTTAAGCATGAGGTTAAAGGCAAGGAACCCGATTTGTACATTGCCCTGAAACCCGGCAAAAAAGCGAGCGCGGAACTGGCAAAAGCAATATCAGGGTGCATAGTCAAGGAAATCGGTGCAATCGCGAGACCAAGGAAGGTCTGGATCGTCCCTGACATGCCGAAGACAAGGTCGGGAAAGATCATGCGTCGCGTACTTGGTGCTATTTCCAACGGCACTGATGTGGGCGATGTCATGACACTGGCAAATCCTGAAATAGTTACGTTGATCAGCGAGATGGTTCAGGGAGATTCCAAGATTGAGTTCTAGGCATTCCACTGAATTCGAAGAATTGATTTAGCGGGATCAAAAGAGAAGGGGGCATGAAAGGTTTTTTCAGCCCCCTTCTCTTTTGTGTACAACATAGCGACAAGGGGTAATAATGCGAGGAGGAGAAGCTAAATGGGCGGAAAAGACGGAAAGAAAGCAAAAGAAGCCACTGAAACAACAGAAGCCGAAATAGCGGTACACTGGGGTGAAGAACAATATTTCTACCCCTCGCCGAAATTTATCGCCCAGGCGAACATGACGGATGAAAAGATTTACGACCGGATGTCACTGGACAAATGTCCTGACTACTGGAAGGAGTACGCCGACCTGTTGACATGGTACAAGTATTGGGACACAATCCTCGATGCAAGCGATGCCCCCTGCTACAATTTTTTCAAGGGCGGTCTGATCAATGCCAGCTACAACTGCGTTGACAGGCATCTGGCGAAGTACAAAAACAAGACGGCGATCCATTTCGTTCCCGAGCTCCTGACCGATAAGGTCGAACATGTTACCTATCAGGAGTTGTATGTGAGGGTGAATGAATTTGCCGCTGTTCTGAAAAATGAATGCGGTCTTAAGGCCGGTGACAGAGTGACGCTCCACATGCCGATGGTTGCGGAACTCCCCATCACGATGCTTGCATGCGCCAGGCTCGGCATCATCCACTCTCAGGTCTTTGGCGGCTTCAGCGGCAAGGCCTGCGCCGACCGGATCGTAGACTCCGGAAGTTTCTATCTGATCACGATGGACGCGTATTTCAGAGGCGGGTCGCTGATCGATCACAAGGAAAAGGCCGATATAGCCGTTGACGAGGCTGCACATGAGGGCAGGAAGGTCAAGAAGGTCCTGGTATGGCAGCGGTATCCCGGCACATATTCGGCCAAGACACCGATGGTCGACGGACGGGATGTCTTTGTCAACGACCTGCTGAAGAAATATTATGGAGTGCGGATCGAGCCGGTGCCTATGCTTGCCGAAGCTCCGCTCTTCCTGATGTACACCAGCGGCACGACAGGAAAACCAAAGGGCTGCCAGCATAATACAGGAGGATTTCTCGCATACACCGCAGGCACTTCCAAGTATGTCCAGGACATCCATCCCGAAGACGTTTACTGGTGCATGGCCGATATCGGATGGATCACCGGCCACTCGTACATCGTGTACGGTCCACTTGCTATTGCGGCCTCGACGGTCATCTACGAAGGTATTCCCACATATCCGGATGCGGGCAGATGCTGGAGAATCGCTCAGGACCTCGATGTCAATATTTTCCATACGGCGCCTACCGCAATAAGGGCTTTGAGGAAGGTCGGGCCGGATGAGCCTGCAAAGTATAATTACCACTTCAAGCATATGACGACCGTCGGAGAGCCTATCGAACCGGAAGTCTGGAAGTGGTATTATCATGAGGTCGGCAAAAACGAGGCGATCATCGTCGATACCTGGTGGCAGACCGAGACCGGAGGCTTCCTCTGCAGCACACTCCCAGCTCTGAAACCTATGAAGCCCGGCAGCGCGGGTCCCGGCATGCCCGGTATCCATCCGATTGTTTATGACGATGACGGCAATGAAGTGCCGGCCGGCTCCGGTAAGGCAGGCAATATCTGTATTCAGAACCCATGGCCGGGCATGTTCCATACGATCTGGGGTGACCGCGACCGGTTTGTGAGACAATATTTTACAAGATACTGCAAGAACCCCAAGAGCAAAGACTGGCGGGATTGGCCATACCTTACCGGTGATGCCGCGGTAGTGGCCGCCGACGGATATGTACGCATCCTGGGCAGGATCGACGACGTTATCAACGTTTCAGGACATAGACTCGGAACCAAGGAAATAGAGTCCGCCGCTCTTACGGCGCCGGAAGTCGCGGAAGCGGCCGTCGTTCCCGTGAAGCATGAAATCAAAGGCATTGAGCCTGATTTGTATGTGGCCCTGAAACCGGGGATCAAGGCGACCGAGGAGCTAGCCAGGAAAATCCAGCAGTGTATTGTCACGGAAATCGGGGCTATTGCAAGACCGGGAAAGGTCTGGATAGTCCCCGACATGCCGAAGACACGCTCAGGCAAAATTATGCGCAGGGTACTCGGCTCCATTTCCAACGGCACTGATGTGGGCGATGTCATGACGCTGGCGAATCCTGAAATCGTCGAGTTGATCACAAAGATGGTTCAGGGAGATTCCAAAATCGAGTTCTAGGCATTCTAACTGGTTCTCAGAATTGATTTGGCAGTATCAAAAGAGAGGGGAATGAAAGGCCTTTTCAGCCTCTTCTTTTATGTGTACAATATAGCGGCAAGGGTCCACTTTTAATGTAATGGAGACTGGAATGAGAAAGACGGGGTTCCTCTATGACGAACGTTATCTGCTGCATCATACGGGACCGGAGCACCCGGAGTCGCCCGAACGGCTGCTTGCTATTTACCGGGGGGTGGAAGAAGGCGGCCTGCTGCCGCAGCTTACCTTACTGAAGGCCGGCCGCGCTAAACAGGAGTGGATCGAGGCCGTTCACAGCATGAAGCTCATCATGCGCTTTGAAGAGGCCAGTCTCTGGGGAATGGATATGCTTGACCATCCCGACAACAGGCTTTGCCGTGATACCTTCGAGACCGCAATGCTGGCAGCGGGCGGCGTTGTCAACACGGTTGACCTGGTAATGAAAGGCGAGATCGACAACGCCTTCTGTGCGGTAAGACCTCCCGGTCATCATGCCGAGGTCAACAGGGTCATGGGCTTCTGTTTTTTCAACAACATCGCCATAGCTGCCAGATACCTTCAGAGCGAGTGGCGGGTTAAGCGGATAGGCATAGTGGATTTCGACGTCCATCATGGCAACGGCACCCAGAGTATTTTCGATGACGATCCATCGGTTTTCTTTTATTCCATACATGAGCATCCTTCATTTGCGTACCCGGGCACAGGCAGGGAATTTGAAAAGGGGTCAGGTCCGGGCTACGGATTTACTTTGAACTCGCCGGTATTGCCCGGACAGGGCGATGATGCATATAAAGAGCTATTGCAGAGGGATTTATTGCCCGCCTTCGAGCAATTCAAACCGGAAGTAATACTTGTGTCTGCAGGCTTTGATTCCCATAGCGATGATGATATGTCGGATATAAAACTCTCGACAGAGGGCTTTTCATGGATCATCGAGCAGCTTGTTGCGCTGGCGGACAAATATGCAGGCGGGCGAATCATCTCGGTCCTCGAAGGCGGATACGCCCTGACTCGTCTGCCTGAACTTATACGTAATCATATTAAAATCTTGCTTGGCAGTGAAGGATGAAAGGGGGCGCGCACTATGTTTATAGATAAATCGATGACGAGGAAGGTCATAACGATTCGCAGGGACGCCGGTCTGGATGAGGCGAAAAAAAAGATGGAAGACAATAATATCAGGCATCTCCCTGTGGTGGAAGAAGATAATACTCTGATCGGGATTATTACCGACCGGGACATGAGAAGCGCCCTGCCGTCAGTGTTCTCTACTTGCCTGAATGACCCTGTGGAGATGCAACGTATCGCAGGGCTTAAGGTCGAGGATGTGATGACTAGGGATCCGATCACAATTTCCCCTATGAACACCCTTGAAGATGCCCTAATGATGATGCACAAGATGAGAAAGGGGGCATTTCCGGTTGTCGACCAGAAGGGAAAGTTGACAGGCATTATCTCTACCCGCGACCTGATTCGCGCGTTTATAAACGTTCTGGGGATGGAAATACCCGGAACTCTTCTCTGTATCGAGGTGGAAGATAAAATCGGGCAGATGAAAAAGATTGTCGACGCGATTACCGAAGAAAAAATATCCTTCGGGAGCATTCTTGTTGCGAGGCGCTGGGAAGAGGGAAAGCGGGCCGTCTTCCCCTATCTCCTTACAAATAACGTCGTTAAAGTGAAAAGAAAGCTGGAGAGTATGGGGTATACTCTGCTCAACCCCATGGAGTGGTCTCTCGATCAGCTTCCCAAAATTGAAGAGAATGAATCCTGGAATGAGAGGACCTGAACATGTCTATTAAGAATCTTGATGCCTTTTTCAATCCTAAGCGGATCGCCGTTATCGGGGCCGACGAAGATCCGAAGACCCTTGGGGCGGCTGTCTTCGGCAACCTCATCGGCAAGGGCTATAAAGGGGCGGTCTATCCGGTAAATAGCCGGCTGGAAACGGTCCGGGGTGTTGAGGCATATCGCAAGATTACAGATATCCAGCGTGAAATCGATCTGGCCATCCTGGCCGATAGCTGCGATCTCATGCTCGAACAGCTCGAAGAGTGCGGTCAAAAAGGCGTCAAGGGCGTCATCATCTTGTGTCCGGATTATCATTACCGCGTATCAGACCCCCAGCAGACAGAGGCTAAGATCCAGGCTTTGTCTCAGAAATACGGATTCAGACTTTTGGGGCCGAATTCTCTCGGCTTTATCCGGCCGAGCAAGGGGATAAATGCAAGCATTTTTCCCAAGATGCCACCCCGCGGCAATATCGCCTTTATAGCCCAGGGCGCAACCCTTGCGACCGCTCTTTTGGACAGGGCAGTGAGCAAGAAAGTCGGATTCAGCTATTTCGTTTCGCTGGGGTCAAAATTCGATATTGATTTTGCCGACATGATCGACTTCCTGGGCGTCGATCCAGAGACAAGGGCTATAATTCTTTACGTGGAATCACTCTGGAACGGGCGTAAGTTTATGACTGCGGTCCGCTCTTATTCATACAATAAACCGATTGTCATTTTCAAATCCGGCAAATTCGAGGAATCGGCCCATGTCGCCCTCACCTATTCCGGGAGCCTGGCCGGGGAGGACATGGTTTATGATGCAGCGTTCAACAGGGCAGGCGCAGTCAGGGCGGACGATATGCTCGATATGTTCTACCTGGCCGAGACCCTTGCCAAACAGCGAAGGCCGAAGGGAAACCGTCTAGCAATCATATCCAACGCCGGCGGGCCGGCGGTCATAGCAGTCGACCAGCTTTTGAAGCTGGGCGGCGCAGTGGCTGAGCTCGGCCAGGAGACTGCCGATGAATTGAAAAAGATCCTTCCGCAGTCCAAACGGCGTATCCTGAACCCGGTTGACCTCCTGTCTGATGCCACGCCGGAACAGTATAAGATAGCCGTCACCAGTTGCCTGAACGATGATAATGTGGACGGTGTTCTTGTCATTCTTGTGCCGTCATTGACTGCGATGCCGAAAGAGACGGCAGCGGTGGTTGCTGCAGCGGCAGTGGCCGATATCTATCAGACCAAACCGGTATTCACGTCCTGGATGGGAGAGGAGTCGGTTGCGGCGGGGCGGGATGTCCTGAATGAAAGAGGCATCCCCACTTTCGTCACGCCCGAGCAGGCAGTGAGAAACTTCATTTACATGTACCGGTACGACGACAACCTGCGGCTGCTTCTCGAGACGCCCGAGGATATCCTGAAGGGCTTTTTCCCTGAAAAGGGCCGCGTTGCCGCGATAATCAAGGATGCATCTCAAAGAAGGAAACTGCTCCTGACCCTGAATGAGGCAAGGGACATACTGCTGGCATACGGTATTCCCGTCATACGGACCGGGAAGGCCTTCAGCGAGGAAGAGGCGATACGCATCTCGGCCGAGATAGGTTTCCCGGTTGTGCTTAAGGTCGATTCGTCGAAGGTTTTTCTGAAGCTCAAGAAAGGCAATATCAAGGAGCCGGAAGGGGTTGCGGAGGCGTTCAGGAGACTGCGGGCGTCAGCTGCCCGGGCGGGAGACCCTGATGCGGCGGTGCTGGTTCAGCCGATGATCAACAAGCAGGGATACGAAGTGGCGATCGGCGCCAAAAAAGACCCTACCTTCGGAGCTGTAATTCTATTCGGTACCGGCGGCGAACTCATTGAAGCGATGGAAGATTATGCTGTTGCGCTGCCTCCGCTTAACCAGGCGCTGGCTAAACATATGATGATGAATACGAAGATATTCCGGTTTCTGCAGGGACTGCCCAAGTATGCAGAGTCATTGAAATATCTCCAGGAGATCGTCGTAAGATTTTCGCAGCTGATAGTAGATTTTCATCATATCAAGGAAATAGACATTAATTCGTTCTTTGTTACCGAAGACGGCGGATATGCACTCGACGCGAGTATTCTGTTCGAAGACGAAATCCTCGACGGCTTTGTGCAGTCCGAGGGGGAGTTATGCCCGCCGCATCTGTCGATCTGCCCGTATCCGAGAAAATTTGCCACCGAAATTACATTGAAGAACGGAGCCCCCGCGGTTATTCGACCGATACGACCGGAGGATGAACCGATGATCTCCGAACTCTTCAAGAGCTTTTCCGAACAGACCATCGTTTTGAGGTTTTTTCAACGCTTCCCCCATCTGTCGCACGAACATCTGGTCAGGTATTGCCAGATCGATTACGACCGCGAACTAGCCCTCGTATGCGTTATCGAGGAGGAAGGACACGAAAAGATCATCGGCGATGTGCGAATGATAAAGCTTGCCGACATGGAGAGCGCGGATATGGCAATCATGGTGTCCGACAAATGGCAGGGAATGGGTGTGGGCATAGCCTTGTCCCAGCACTGCCTCAAGGTGGCGAAGGAGGCCGGCATAAAGCGGATACTGATGGATATCCTGAAGATTAACTCGTATATGCTGAGCCTTTCCACCCGGCTGGGATTCAAACGCACAGCATCATATGACGATTATATCGAGGTCGAGTACAAGATAAACGGGGAATAGGCGTCAACAGCTCTGTGCGCTGGAAAGAGGCAGTCCCGTGCAGACCCTGTCGCCTAAAAACGCTTTCAAATGCAACATTGATTTTCATATGCGCCTACGCAACCCGGCGGGACTTTGTTTTTGAGAGAGGTGTCACTGGTCCAGGGCTGCTTCGTCGCATGGTCTTTGGTGTTGCAACGAAAGCATTTTCAGTCAACAGGGTCTGCACGGGACTGTCTATTAAAATCATTGTGGTATAATGTTCGGATGAGAATACTTAACAGTGACAAACAGTTGCGGGCTTTTTTAGAGGTGCTGAGGAAGCGGGCCGCCGGTGTCAGTCCAGAGATCGAAGAGACCGTGAAGAGTATCCTTGCGGATGTCAGGAAGAAGGGCGATAAGGCGGTGGTCAAGTACACCAGCCGGTTCGACAAACATTCACTGCCCATAAGGATCAAGCCCTCTGAAATCAATGAATATGCACGAAAGGCTGAAAAGGGCATTGTTAAAGCACTGGAGCTTTCAGCTTCAAGGATTTATGAATTCCATTCCCGCCAGAAAGAAGAATCGTGGTCTTTCGAAAAAGGCGGCATTGTTCTGGGACAGCTTATCAGGCCGATAGAGAGGGTTGGGATTTATGTGCCCGGCGGCAAGGCGTCGTATCCGTCGACAGTGCTGATGAACGTGATCCCGGCTCAGGTCGCGGGGGTCAAAGAGATCGCTGTCTCTGTGCCTACACCGGGCGGAGAGATCAATCCTTATGTCATGGCGGCGTTGAAGCTCCTTGGAATAAAGGAAGTGTACAGGATCGGCGGCGCCCAGGCTGTGGCTGCAATGGCGTACGGGACTGAGAGCGTCGCCAAGGTCGACAAGATCGTCGGCCCTGGAAATATATTCGTGGCACTTGCCAAGAAGATGGTATTCGGCGAGGTGGACATCGACATGATTGCCGGACCGAGCGAGATCCTGATAATCGCCGATGACACCGCAAATCCTGCATTCATCGCAGCCGATATGCTGAGCCAGGCTGAGCATGACGAGCTTGCTTCAAGTATTTTATTGACGCCGTCCGCGCCCCTTATTGATAGTGTAAATGATGAGCTTCGAGTTCAGCTGAAGGCGTTGAAACGGCGCGAGATAGCAAAGAAATCGCTTGGCCGATACGGGGCGATCATCAGGACAAAGAATCTTGATGCGGCCATAGGTATCGCAAACAGGATAGCCCCCGAGCATCTGGAGATCATGACTTCTGAGCCCGTGGGAGT
>JBGOVD010000379.1:0-2770 GCA_041477935.1 Dissulfurispiraceae bacterium
AGATCCAGGTTATCAAGGTCGTCAGAGAGATTACCGGCCTCGGACTCAAAGAGGCGAAGGACCTGGTTGACGGAGCACCCAAGGCAGTTAAAACCGGTGTTTCCAAGGAAGAGGCCGATTCTATCAAGGCCAAGATTGAAGCCGAGGGAGCAAAAGTCGAGGTTAAGTAAAGCGTCAATGGGAACATGGAGAGGTGGATGGGGGGGAATCCTTCCATCCATCTGCTCAGTAACGCTGCAACCCATTAACTATATTTAAGGAGAGCTATGGTTAAGCTTTTAAGAGAGCGAATGAATTTCGGAAAAGTGCCTCCCGTATTAGAGGTGCCCTATCTTGTGGAATTCCAGAAGAAATCCTTCGACCGGTTTCTGCAGAAGGATGCGCCTTACGAACAGAGAATGGATGAAGGGCTGCAGGCAGCTTTCAGCAGCGTCTTTCCCATCACCGATTATAACGATACGACCTCGATCGAGTTCATTTCCTATGTGCTCGGCGAGCCTAAGGTGTCTCCCCGCGAATGTATCTTGAAGGGCGTTACCTATGCAGCCCCTCTCAAGATCAAGGTTAAGCTCAACCTGTGGGAAAGGGATGAAAAAGAGCACAAGATCCTGAAGGAATCGAGAGGGCAGGAAGTATACATCGGCGAAATGCCGATTATGACAGATACGGGCAGCTTTATCATAAATGGAATTGAAAGGGTCATCGTCAGCCAGCTTCACCGCTCACCCGGCGTCTATTTCGCTCCGGACAAAGGTAAGACTCATGCAAGCGGACGGCTTTTATATACTGCGAGGGTAATCCCCGTGAGGGGCTCGTGGCTTGACTTCGAGTTCGATTCGAAGGACATACTCTACGTCAGAATCGACAGGCGGAGAAAGCTTCCCGCAACCATCGTCCTTAAGGCTTTGGGATATACAAATGAGGACCTGCTGAAGACCTTTTACCCGGTGGAGGAAATCAAGATTGTCGACAGGGAGAACTTCACCCGTACGGTCAGCCACGTTCTCTCCGGCATCAGGTCGAAATACACCATATTAGCACCCCAGACAAAGGAAGTAATCGTCAAAGAAGGGAGCAAGATAACCAAGCTTGCACTCAAGAAAATAGAGTCTCTAGGTATCAAGGAAGTTCCGATCCCCAGAAATGAAATCGTCGGCAGGGTCACTCTTACCGATATCGTTGATCCCAAAACAGGCGAAATCGTGCTCGACAGCAACAAGGAGATAACGGAAGAGATACTCCTGAAGATTACGTCTCTGAAGATTGCGTCTCTCAATCTGCTTTTCATCGACAACGTCAGCTACCTGCCTTCGTTCAGAGAGACGCTTCTCACGGACAAGGTCGGTTCGCAGAAGGACGCATTGAAGGAGATTTACAAAAAACTGAGGCCAGGCGAGCCTGCCACCGAAGACGCTGCAAAAGAACTCTTCAGCGGTCTCTTTTTCGATCCCAAACGCTACGATCTTTCTTCGGTCGGCAGATTGAAGGTGAATGAGAAGCTCAGTCTCGATACAGCGCTCGATGTCAGAGTCCTGACCGATACTGATGTAGTCGAAATTGTTCGATATCTTTTGAACCTCAGGACAGGCAAGGGAGAGGTGGATGACATTGACCATCTCGGCAACCGCCGTGTCAGGGGTATAGGCGAACTTCTGGAAAACCAGTTCAGGATCGGCCTTGTCCGTATGGAGAGGGCTATCAAGGAAAAGATGACCATTACCGAGCTCGACCAGGCCATGCCGCATGATCTGATCAACGCCAAGCCGGTACTTGCCGCAGTAAAGGAATTCTTCGGATCGAGCCAGCTGAGCCAGTTCATGGACCAGACCAACCCGCTCTCGGAGATCACACATAAAAGAAGACTGTCGGCCCTCGGGCCGGGCGGACTCACGAGGGAGCGCGCGGGGTTTGAGGTCAGAGACGTACATCCGACCCATTACGCGAGGATCTGTCCTATCGAAACGCCGGAAGGTCCGAATATCGGACTCATCACATCTCTGGCGAGTTATGCCAAGATCAACGACTTCGGCTTTATAGAGGCACCTTACCGCAAGGTCGTCCACGGCAAGGTTACGGACGAAATTGTCTACCTCTCCGCATCGGAAGGCGAAAGGTACATCATCGCTGAAGCGACTTCGCCTATAGACAAGAAGGGTCATCTGCTGGGCACTGTGTCTGCCAGAGTCGGACATGACTTCAGGATTTTGACGCCCGAAGAAGTTCAGTATATGGATGTGTCGCCCAAGCAGATAGTCGGTGTGTCGGCAGCGCTGATTCCATTTCTCGAAAACGACGACGCCAACAGGGCGCTCATGGGATCGAACATGCAGAGGCAGGCAGTCCCGTTGCTCCGTCCGGACGCTCCGGTTGTAGGCACCGGCATGGAACACTTTGCCGCCAGGGATTCCGGCTGGATTGTAATTGCAAAAAGGGCTGGTGTTATAGAGAGCGTGGATTCCTCGCGTATCGTCGTCAGGGTGACCGAAGACGGCGGCGGCGTAGATATCTACAGTCTCGTTAAATTCCAGCGTTCCAACCAGGGTACCTGTATGAATCAGAAGCCGACGGTCAACCCCGGCGATACAGTTGAGAAGGGTGCCATCCTTGCTGACGGGCCATCGACCGAACTAGGCGAACTGGCCCTCGGAAAAAATGTCATCGTTGCTTTCATGCCCTGGGGCGGATACAACTTTGAAGATGCCATGCTTCTAAATGAGAGAATGGTGGTGGACGATATATTTACTTCCATCCATGTTGACGAATTCGAGCT
>JBGOVD010000108.1:0-6773 GCA_041477935.1 Dissulfurispiraceae bacterium
GGACAGATGCAGGGTGGAAAATAAAAATAAAACTGCAGTCATGAAAATAAGTTTTCTCATCCCGTTTGATTTTATCACCGGGGGGGGGCTAAGTCAACCTGATAAAAGCACCTAATGGAAGCAAGGACTCCGGTTGAGACCTTGTTCGTCAATCATTTCATTCATATACTTTGATTCATGACAAACAGACAGGCAATAATCTACCTTAGAATTGCCCACGTATTTTTCAATATCACGATCTTCTTGTTTTTCGTTTTCCAGGCCTGGATCGGACTACGGATAAGAAAACAGAGAAAGTCAAAACAACCTCCGCAGGTATTGGCGATAAAAAGGCACAGAAAACTTGGTCCCGTCCTGATCCCGGCCGGGGTGTTCGGATTTCTTTCGGGGTGCATTATTGTTTATCTGGATTACGGATATTTGTTGAAACATCCGCTTCATTTTTTTACGGGATTGATCATTGCATCAATTCTGCTGGTCACATATCCCGTTTCAAGGGCTATAAGGGCCGGAGAATCGCCCTGGAGGGAGCGTCATTACCTTCTCGGCCTGCTTGCAATCTGTATTTACAGCATCCAGGTATTCCTCGGATTGGGAATACTATTCTAATCAGCTGTACTATAAACTGCTACAAAGGAGAAAAAAATGAAAAGGTTAATTTATTTGGTCTTGCCCGTTCTTCTCTTATTTGCTTTCGTTATGAGCGCAGCAGCGGCAGAAGAAAAGCCGGTAGTCGTCAAAATTGCTCCCGATGGAGTCCAGAGAGTTGAGATGCTCGGCGGGGATTATTTTTTCAAGCCAAGCCATATCATCGTAAAAGTCAACGTGCCGGTCGAGTTGATAATCAAGAAAGAATCCGGGATGGTTCCGCACAATATTATTCTGAATGCCCCTGAGGCAGGAATCAATTTCTCCGAAAGTATGGGCACCGACCCGAAAACCATCCGATTCACACCTGCAAAGACCGGAAAATATACGTTCGATTGCGACAAGAGATTTCTTTTTTTCAAGAGCCACAAAGACAGGGGCATGACCGGAGTCCTTGAAGTGGTAGAGTGATGCGGCATGCAGGCTGAGGGCTGGTTGAACAAGCCTCGCCGATGAAGATGTAACCGGACCCGTTACCGATGAGTGACGCGGCGGCGGGTCCGGCTTGCGCAGCGTATATAGCTAACAGAAGACTAGCTTTTTTTCCTGCAGATAAATCCGACCCTCGGCATGAATGGATAATACAGATATGGCGCATGCGCAAAACTTTCAATGCCGGTGAAGCCGGTTTTTTGCAGCTTTTGGCGAAGATTTTCTGAAGAGCGGAGATTATTCGTTGAGACCTGGATTGAGAGAAGCTTCATATTTATGCGGTCGAGCGCTTTAATATCGGATTTGGCGGCCTCCCAAAAGCAGAAATATCCGCCCGGTCTCAGAACGCGTTTTACTTCTTCAAGCATCAGGATTAGCGCCTCGTCGGACAGATGCTTCAACAAATATGTGCTGAGGACCACTTCAAAAGTCTCATCCTCATAAGGCAATTCCGTACCTCGCCCCTGCCTTATCCTGATCTTGCCTTCAAGTCCGCTCTTCTTTATTTCCCTTTCAGCCAACGCAACCATCGCAGGAGAAACATCGAGGCCTTCGACAGGCACCCGGAACCCTATTTTCTTGTAAAGGTAAATTAAAAGGCTGCCGCAACCGCAGCCGATGTCAAGAATTCTATCGCTGGAACCGATAGACAGGATTTTTTTCAGCCTCCATGCGGGAGTATTCAGGAAAAGAATTCTTCCGGGAGCAAACCAGTACCTGAACCATCTGCCCCAAAGAGAATTCTGACGTGCCCAGCGATCATATTCTCTCGCCGCCTTGTCCTGCTCATTTGTCAGCTGATAAAGAGTACCGCCGCCATCTGATAATTGCCGGTCGCTGTTCGTGACGACAGAATCATTCATGTGAGCACTATCTTTCATGATTCTTACACTCTTCATTGTTTTTGTCCGGGCTGAATTAAAACCTGGGGCATACCCTGCAGGCCTCCGGCGGGTCGGCCCCGAGCATGCTCCGTCGGTGTTCAACCATGGCCGGCCCGTTCCAGATGTCGGCAAGCGGACGATCCAGTATATTCCCGATCGAAACACCGGGTCGGCAGTCGCAGAGAGTCACCTCTCCGCTAACGCCTACAGGCAACGTCTGCCAGGGGGAGAAGCACCATGCATGTTTTGCCGAACGATGGTAAAGCCGGTCCGGGGGCATAAGCAGATATTTTCCGTACCTCTTCCAGAGGCCGAACTCCTCAAGCCCGCTCACTGACAGCACGGGAAGGCTTTGTTTGAATGCCTTTGCTATGCTGCGGCGGACGACAGCCGCAACTCCTGCATCGGCATTCTTCCACAAGGTCTGTTCCTCATTTTCAGTTAAATTCAGGTCCGTCAACATAATAACGTGCACATCCAAGCGGGAGACAAGGTTAAGCAGCTCTTCCAGGTAGGGCAGCGTTCTTATCGATACAGCGGAGAACACGGCAGTTGAAACAGCGCGCGAGGACTTCGATAACTCGACAAAGTTCCTTATGTTGTCGATCACTCTGCCCAGGTCGGTGCCCGGACGTACATCCGATGCTATGTCCTGATTCGGTCCGTCTATGCTGAAGGCGATGGAGTCCAGTCCTGCCTTCAACAGCTCCCGCGACATGGGCGCGTCCAAAAACATGGCATTCGTCACGAGGGCTGTTCTCCGTCCCTGGGATGAGGCCTCTGCAACGAAATCGACCACCTTCGGATGCAGAAGTGTCTCGCCCAACCCGACCAGCGTGATACGGTAGGCATGCGGTAGCATGCCGAGAATGGATCTGAAGAGTCCGCTGTCCATGTCGGATCCTTGCCGTCCCGAGATGGTACGTGCGCAATACGTGCAGCGGAGATTGCAGCGCGTTGTAATCTCGATATTGGCAAGGACGGGATCTCTGTCCACGACAGGCCGGAGCGCTATAGGCCTTTCAGCCGCTGATAGAGCACTCGGGCAGGAGGCTATGTGCCGCCTCGATGTCGGGGAAAAGGCCAAAAACCGGTCAATCTCCGGCTCGACCGACGACAGTACTTCCAGGGTGCTTTCATTTTCCGGCGAAGAATCGTGCAATCTGTCGGCGATAGCGCGCATTACAAGGTCAATAGCCAGAGCGTTAGTAGTTCCCCGGAACAAATCGTGCTGAGCTGATGGGACTATTACCGTACGCGCTGCCGGCTTGGACCCGTTCTGCGCCCAGGCAAATGCTTCATTGCATGGGACGAGGTTGTCATCAGAGCCGTGAAGTATGAGTGCAGGAAAGACGCCCGCATCTTTTCGTGCGCCGACGGCGTTGATAAGAGAGACCATCCCCGCCACTGAGGCGAAGGAGATTTCGTCTCTGCCGGACCGGTGCCTGCTCCAGCGTTCAAGGTAATCCAGATCAATTTTCTTGGGCGCCGATGCGAGGACCAGCAGATCAGGAGTGATGGAATATGCAGTCAGTGCTGCCAGCAGGAGGATGCCGCCTGTGGAATGCCCCAGGCAGATAATCGTTCGGTTTTCATGCTTGTACCTTGTGAGCGCAGCAGCAATCGCGTCTATGAATGCGGCCTGATCGAAAGGCGGCGTCTGACCGTGACCGTGGCCCGGCAGGCAGAGCAAGTCCACCGAGTCGACGCCATAGACCGCCGTCATCTCCTGTTCAAGCGGCCTCAGGTCGTCAGGCGACCCTGAATAGCCATGGACCAAAACGATGCCCACGGGCACGCTAACATTCTCCCAACAGGTCGGCGATTTTTCCCGCGCCATCGTAACGGCTCAGGATATCGCTGGCTTCTGCCAGATGCTTCTTCGTCATAGGGTCTTTAATAAGACGACTGATCTTCCCCGCTATCTCCTCATCCGTCATGCTGTCAAGCGCATCGATGTAGGCGTTGGAGTTGCCCTGAAACGGTCGTGATGGAACGAGTCGAGTTCCACACCCCATGCGTTCCAGGCAGACGCCGTTGTGGGCCTGCTCAGGCTGAAATGGCATGACCGCTACGGGGACCTGGTACTGCAGCGCCTCGAATATCGTCATCTGTCCGCCATGTGTGACAAGGAGTGACGCAAAAGGCAGCATCTCGGGAATAGACGCATAGTTATAAACAGTGATCTGCGGGTCATCGGGCAAGAGGCCGAGAAATTCCGTCTGACCCCCTGCTGCAAGCAACACCCTGTATCCTTTTTCGATCAGGATCCGGATGATCCGCTTCGTGACATTCAGGCAGACCGTGCAGGTGCCGAATGCCACTATTGCGACCGGCCGTCCGCCGATCAGCGTTTCGCGGTTGAGAGTATCATAGGGCCAGCGGTCCCATTCGATAGGTCCTACATGGATCATGTCGTTTTTTTGCGGCAGCGGGGCAAACTCCGGGAAATCCCAGAGGAAGGTCCGTTCTCCCTTCAGCATATGCAGGACATTCCCGTTTCTTTTCGGCAGACCGAAGTTCTCAAGGGCAGCCCCGATTTTAGATCCGGCATACCGGAAAAAACCATCGAGGATGATCTGCTGAATCTCCCTGCCGGGCTCGCAATCGCCATAGCCGAGGACCTCGGGGAAATCGGGAGTCATGCATCCGCAAGTAAGGGAATCGTAGGGCACCCCGGCGATCTGCGCAGATGCTTTTAACGTCAGGCGAAATATGCCCAGGACGCGATCCGGCCTGTACATCTTTATCAGATCGACTTCAGCGGCAATGCAGTCTATGACCTTCTGAGGCTGTCTGAACCAGGCCACAGAAGGAAAGCCGGATTCATCGGTTTCCTGGATGTCAGGCAGTACTATATGGTCAATTGCAAGTCCCCGTAAAAAAGGTGAATGCCGTTTGCTGACGGCAACACAGGTCGAGTGGCCGCGTGCCGCGAGGGCTTCGCTGATCGCCAGGCACTTTACGATGTGAGAAAGTGAATTATTGCCGGGGACTAACAGATATTTCCTGGAGCGCATAGGCCTATACTATTTCTTCTCCGATACATCCCGCTTTTTCGGAACGCCGAGCAGGTCCAGGCCCTGATCAATGGTAACAATCCGCATATCCGGATATTTCAGGTGGATATAACGGACCAGTTCTTCAAGCTGAATGAGTTCATTATAAATCATGTGGTCAATGCGCGCCGTCGCACCGCTTGTCACTCCGGTGATGGTGTCTCCCGGTTGAGGCACACCCGAAAACGGAACAAGATATATGGCGAATCCATACACCGGGAACCAGTGGGTGGTAACATACCGCGCGATAGTGCCGGAAGGACTCAGGCTGAGCGTCTCTCCTTTAGTAAAGGAGCCCTGCTTGCCGGTAATCTTTGCCTTTGCGTCTATCTCATGCTGATATAAAATCAGCCATGACCTGTCGCCATAGGCGCGGTCAATGTAGCTTTCCATCAGGGGGACATTATGTTTTATAGTGAACGATTTCAGATAATACGGATCAATCGGGCTTACATTGAATGAGTTCGTCCCGCCTCTGCCCGACCGGTAATATTTGCCGACGATCCCGGCGACAGTTTCATTGCTCTTATTGAATGGATACACGATATTATTGACGGTCAGTCCCAGGCCTTCCAGCGCGGACTTTGAGCGCGATAATTCATCCTCCACTCTGTCCGGAGCCAGCGACCTCAGGTTGGGATGAGACACTGTATGACTCATGATCTCCCATCCCCCATCATGGAGAGCCAAGATCTGCGCGGTTGTCAGATGGTACATCGTATTTATCCGGTCGGTAGTAATGGCCGAACAGGCCACGGCCCCTTCCTTATCGAATATTTTTTTCCCTACCAGATAGTCCGTGTCATTCCCGTCGTCGAAGACAAATGTGACCAATGGGACCGATGCGACGTCGATGACGTTAGACCGTGGAGGCGCACCGCCGCAGGAGGCAAGTAAAAATAATGCAACTGTAACAATGTAAATATGTTTCATGGTTTTCACCGCACTAATTCGCGAACCGGCCGGTTTAATTTGCGTCATTGGGCCTGGACGATGTTCCCCCATCGGAATGAGAAATTCTCGTGAGATTATCGGATTCCTCTTTTAATATGGCATCGATAATATTGTCGCAGACATCTTCTACGAAATATGAGCCGTATTCGGTCAAGCGTATGGCTCCGTCTTCATGCACGAGACACCCATACTCGCCCAACTTCGACAATACCGACGAAAATACGTCAAGCGGGTCCATATCAAATCTTGATCGAAAGTGATTCACATCGAGGCCCCTCTTTAACTGCAGACCGAGCAGAAGGGCGCGGTACATCTGTTCTCTTTTTGTCAGAGAAATGTATCTGCCGATCGGCAGCACCCCTTTTTTTATCATTCCGGAATACGTTGAAAGTTCCTCATGTTTATCGAAGCAAATAGATTTGGTATAAGATCTTGCACGTGAACCAAAAGCTATAATAGGCATTTCTTTCAACCAGTGATAGCGATATCCCCACTGCCTGTCATCAGTAAATCGCCCGTTTTGTTCGTACCAGTTTGCGCTCATCCATTCCTGCGTAATGCATACCATTTCGAACAGTGTGTCATCCGTGACGATAAGACCAGGATTATCTTTATAAAGTTTTACGATAAGAGGGTTAACTATTTCATGCCTTATATACTCGACAGAATCAACTTTAAGCGTATCCGACATGTAATTGCCTATAGCCAGAGTGAGTCCGGTCAGGGGACTGTCTGATTTAAAGGTGATGTATTCACCATCTGTTTTCATTCTCCCCTGTGAAACTGCCGTAAGACC
>JBGOVD010000352.1:0-3104 GCA_041477935.1 Dissulfurispiraceae bacterium
AATAGATGTACCAGACGACCCTATGAAACAGCTGCACGGTGCTATTGGACAGGTATTCGGCTCGTGGATGTCGGGCAAGGCGCAGAACTACCGCGAGATACTCAGCCTGTCAGAAAACTGGGGGACCGCGGTCATCGTGCAGGAGATGATCTACGGCAATCTCGACACGGGGTCCGGCACAGGTGTCCTGTTTACTCGAAACCCGCGCGACGCCGGGGACAGGGTCATGCTATGGGGCGATTTCACGATGGGCGCGCAAGGCGAGGACATTGTCTCGGGCCTGGTAAAGACATTGCCTGTATCCAACGAGCAGAAAGGCATCGAAGAGAGAGCCGGCGATCCATCGCTTGAGGATATGTTTCCGTTCATCTATCACCATCTTTTGAAGATCATGAAGGACCTTATTTACGAGAAGGGTTGGAGCGCCCAGGAGATTGAGTTCACCTTCGAAGGCAGTGACCCGGCGAATCTCTACATCCTTCAGGCACGTGATATGGCGGTCACGCGGAAAGATGTCTTCCTGGTCTTTGTCCCGTCTCCGGAACTGACGGCAGGGTATCTTTCGAGCGGCATCGGTGTGGGCGGCGGGGCGATGAGCGGCAGGGCGGCGTTCGACCTTGAGGATATACAGCGGCTCCGGGAAAAAGATCCTTCAACGCCTGTCATCCTGCTGCGGTCCGATACGGTGCCGGATGATATCAGGCAGATAGCGGCTGCCGACGGACTGCTGACCGCGCGCGGCGGATCGACATCACACGCCGCCATCATAGCCGGAAGGCTGGGGAAAACCTGCGTCGTAGGCTGCAGCGAGCTGGTTGTTTTCGAGCAGGAGAAGAAGTGCAGACTGAAGAAAAAGACGATAAAGGCGGGAGAGTTTATAAGCATCGACGGGAAGAAGGGGGCGGTTTATCTTGGAGAGCATCAGGTAAAGGAGGTAATGCCGCTGGCGTGAAGAGAGAAGATTGCTTGTGACATGCATGGGCGACATCCGGATGAGTCAAAAGAGAATAGTCCCTGTGAGACTATTCGATAGCTTGGTCAAGACTATAAACACTTTATTATTTTGAGATAGCTGCGAACCGGATGACCCAGGCTCTTTTGACTCATCCGGACGCCGCCCATGCAAACCGTGAGTTAGGAGGAATGAGACATGGCTGACAAGATCGTCACTTCAATTGCGGAGAAGAAGCCGGTCCTCGGCATTAACGGACTTGGAAGGATCGGCAAGCTTACTCTTTGGCATCACATCGGCAGGAAAGAGTTTTCAGGGATTGTAGTGAACGTCGGGCGCAAGGTCGGAACGAAGCTGGAAGACATCGCACTCTATATCGAGAAGGACTCCACGTACCGTTCCATGCAGACATATCTTTACGGCTTCAAGGCCCAAAGGTTGATCACCGACACTAATGAAGAGAAGGGAACAATGTCGATAGATGGCGTGCCTGTCACTATACTGAGGGAAGCGAGGAACCCCAGGGATATACCCTGGAAGGTCCATGGGGTAAAGCTGGTGGTCGATGCGACCGGGAAGTATACGGACCCGACGCTGCCGCCTGAGGCAAAGAGCGGTTCATGCCGCGGTCATCTCGATGCAGGGGCCGAAAAAGTCATCGTCTCCGCGCCTTTCAAGATCAAGGAAAAGGGGCGCCAGATGCCGGACGATGCCCGTACGATCATATCCGGCATCAACGATGATGAATATGAGCACTCACAGCACCATATCGTCTCGGCGGCATCTTGCACTACAACCTGTCTCGCTTATATGGTCAAGCCGCTCCTCGATTACTTCGGCCCCGGCAAGATGCTGAGCCTTTCGATGGCGACGGTGCATGCATCCACCGGTTCGCAGGAGGTGCTGGATCGCCTGCCGAAGGAGGGGGCAACGGACCTCAGGAAGAACAGGAGTATCATGAACAACATTATCCTGACAAGTACCGGCGCTGCGAGGACCCTTGCGCTCGTCCTGCCGGAGATGAACAAGATAGGCTTCATCGCACAGTCTGTGCGCGTCCCGATAGCCACAGGCTCATTGATCATACTCGTCATCGCCATGTATGACGAAGAGGACAACCCTCTCATCAACCGTACACTTATCAACAAGGTATACAAGGATGCCGCGGAAAGGGAGACGAGGGGATACATAAAATTTACCGAAGAGCAGAATGTCTCATCGGACATTGTCGCGAATTTCGGCCCCGCCGTTATCATCGAAGGTAACGAAACCCACACGAGGACAGCGGTAGTTACTCTCGATATCGCCAGGTTCTATCCCAAAGGGCTGGCCCCGGACGGTGTGAGTCAGAATGTGAATATTCCTATAACGCAAGCGGTCGTGTATGGCTGGTACGACAACGAACTGGGCAGCTATACCAATATGCTGGGTGATCTGACATCGAAGATCGGGGCAAAGGTGTATGGATAAATATTATTGAGCATGGGTTTTACACTTGCGTAACTTCAATCGATCATTTATCTTTCTTGCGGGTCACGAACAAAAGCGCAATAAAGGCAGCAATAACCAGGCCTATCGCCACATACGAAACGGTCGCACCAATGTTGAAAGAAAAGAGAGCGACTCCTGCGAGGATGATAAAAATGAGAACTGCGATAATAGCGTTTTTATTCATTTCTTCTGCGCTCCTTAAATTATTGTGTAAGGGCCATGTGCATTCAAATTATAACAGAATTGCACAGGCCCGTGGCGCTGCAATAATTAAGAGTCTGCTACTGTGGTGACAGTTAATAGAAACCGATCAACGTTCGGCGGAAAGACAGAAGGCAGCTTGGTTTGATACGTCATAATTCCAGGTATTCGTAGTAGTTTACGCTATCCTCCCATATGACCATTTTATGTTCGCTGGCCCTGATCGATATCAGCTTGATCCGCTCGCCCTGTTGATTGCAAAGTACATAGGCTGTCAATATTCTCTCTGTGTACCCTTTGTCTCTGGCATACCTTTCAAACTTCTTCCACGCATCGTTCAATGCTATGAGCATTTTCGTTTATCCCCTCTCGATGAGAGACATGAGCAATATCAGCAACGCAGTGCCAATAGTCCTCTTAATTTTACTCTACTACCTATTTCTCTGAGATTCTGTGATGG
>JBGOVD010000002.1:0-22112 GCA_041477935.1 Dissulfurispiraceae bacterium
ACTGATATTTTTTCGTGAAGCTCTTCCGGCGTGATGAGACTGCCGCCGGGTCTGCCGTAGAAGAGGACTTCCGATTTGCCGTTGACCGCCAGTCTCACATCTTCCACCATCTGGCCCATGTTCAGCTCTACAGTCAGAAAACGCGTTTTTCCACCGGCAAGATCATTGAGACGTCGTTCGGGGAATGGAAAGAGAGAGATCGGCCTGAAGAGGCCGATTTTACAGCCGGTTTCCCTAAGCCTTCTCACCGCCGACAAGGCTATCCTCGCCGACACACCGAAGGCGACGACAATAAAATCCGCATCATCGATCATGTATTCCTGGTATTTCACTTCGCTCTCTTTCATCCTGAGATACTTTTCAGCGAGCTTGTAATTCCTCTGCTCCAGCTCACCCTCCCCCATAAGGAGCGACTTCACTACATTCGGCTCTCTGCCCTTGCATCCGCCGAGTGCCCAGGTTTTCGGGGGCAGATCGGGTTTAACATAGGGCGTCTGGGAAAAAGGCTCCATCATCTGGCCGAGTACCGCGTCGCCGAGGATCATGACAGGCGCCCTGTATTCATCGGCCTTGTCGAAAGAGAGCATTGTCAGGTCCCAGCACTCCTGGAGGTTGTAAGGAGCGTACACCAGAAGCCGGTAATCCCCGTGGCCTCCGCCCTTTACGGCCTGAAAGTAGTCCGCCTGGCTTGCAGAAATATTTCCGAGGCCGGGTCCGCCGCGCTGCATATTGACTATGACCGCCGGGAGTTCAGCCGCCGCCAGGAAGGAAATTCCCTCCTGTTTCAAGCTTATCCCGGGACTGCTTGATGATGTCATCGCCCTTGCTCCGCATGCAGAGGCGCCGTAGACCATGTTGATCGCGGCAATCTCGCTTTCGGCCTGGATGAAGGTACCCCCGACCTCCGGCATTCTATGCGCCATGTATTCGGGGATTTCATTCTGGGGGGTTATAGGATAGCCCGCATAGAACCGGCATTCGGCACGGATAGCGGCTTCGGCAATGGCTTCATTGCCCCGCATGAGAATATTTTTCATGGAGAATTATACCATGATGCGGCCTATCATGGACAGTTTGCCTTATCGTCGGCGCGCCGGGGAGGGAGAAATGTCAGCGATGATTTCTCGTGAATATTTTGGCGAGGGTCAGGAAGGACCTGTTTGTCATGATCTGTTCGAGAGTGACCGGCGTTTTCTGGAGCCAATTGGGATAAGCGTCTATGGTCCCCGGCATGTTTTGCTGGTCCAGTGTACCAATAATATCGTCGAGGCTGATCGCAAGAAGCCTGCTCGGGGTAAGGGACAGATATTCATAAATAGTGAGACAGAGGGATGGGATCATCATACTGATTGCAGCCGGATCGGTGGAAAAGCTCTCGGGGAGAAGGTCAAGCGATTTGAGCGCCTGGAGCAGGAGTCCCCTGTCCCGATCCCTCTCAAATATCTGATGCTGCCGCAGACTTTCATTGGGATAAAGTCCGAGCCTTGTCTTTTCCTCAACGTCACGCCCGCTCCAGTATCCATACAGTGTGGGCAGATCATGGGTCGTAACAGAACAAAGGGCCAGGTCCGTATACCTGCCGGGCATCTTGAATGACGGGTCGGGGTAATTTCTCTCGAAATAGAGGAGCTTGTAACTAAGCATCCTGAATCTGAAAAGTGTCTCGCGTACGTCCTCTCCGACCGTGCCCAGGTCTTCGGCAATGACTACAGTTTTATTCCGTACGCTTTCGAGCGCGATGATCCGCAGAATCTCTTCGGATGGGTATATGACATAAGCGCCCGATTGCGCCCTGGATCCCTGGGGTATCCAAAAAAGCCTGAACATGCCCAGGGCGTGGTCGATCCGTAAGGCGCCGGCGTGCTGCATATTTTTTCTCAAGGTCTGGATGAAAAATTCGTATCCGGATGTCTTCATTTTTTCGGGAGCAAAGGGCGGAAACCCCCAATTTTGCCCGGTCGGATTGAAGTCATCAGGAGGGGCGCCCACATCCATCCCGCCGGCAATCAGACCGTTCGCCATCCATGAATCGAATCCTCCGCCGGAAGACCCGACTGCGAGGTCCTGATACAATCCTACCGGCATTCCCAGTTGATGGGCGAGTTCGGCTATTTCATCGTGCTGCAGATCGATGAGCCACTGTACGTACTGATAGAATAATATTTCATTTTCGTAGTTTTCCCTGAATGTTTCGACCTCAGGATTTCTTATGCTGCGGTACTCGACCGGCCAATCGGTCCATGACTCGGTTTTTGTAACGGCCTGGATCGCCGAGAAGATGGCAAAGTCTTCGAGAAGAGATCCTTCCCGATGTATATAGCGTTTAAACGCTTCTCCTCGTGGAGATCCCTTAAAATAATGGATATCAAAGAAGGAGTCGAATGCGAGTCGCAGTATTTCTTCCTTGAGAGCTGCTATTGCTTCGTAGTCGACAAGCTCGGAATCGCGAAGCGCCTTTATTTTTCCCATGAAACTATCCGTTTCCATCAACTCCAGTGCGACGCTCGATTCTATAACGTCAGGTACTGCAGTGATCTCCAGGTAAATAAAATTCTTAAAGAGCCTCGAAACCGGCGAATAGGGGCTGATCCCGTAAGGTCTCTTATTGGGGATTGAATGCAGGGGGTTAATGCCGATAAATCCGCATCCCAGATCGGCTGTCCATTCAGTGATCCGGCGCAGGTCGCTGAAGTCGCCGACCCCCCAATTCTTTTCGGACCTGATTCCATAAAGGTTAAGGCTGAGACCCCATGTCCGGGTCTTTTCGGCGTGCACTTCTGCGGCAAGGGCATCGGCAGGAATGGCGTCAAAAGAGGGCGGAAGATAGCATGCTTCCGGCGTTATGATTACCCTGGAGGAGGCTGAGAGTCCAAACCCGGAACTCATGTATAAGATGTCGAGGGTATAATATCCGATCACCTTCTGTGTGTCCAGGGTAAGATTGACTTTAAGATGCTGAATTCCATCGATAACATGCCGTTCGACTATTTCAATGTCTTGATAGGAGAACGAAAAAGTGTCGATCTGCTCGTTTTCGTCTTCGAGGGCGCACCTGAAGGAAATGCTCGACTCATCTCCACCCCTGATCGGTATATGGACAGTCAGAAATATGGGCTGCTCGGTGTTAAGGATTACTATAGAGGGGTCGATAAAGACATGCCACGGGCGCAGGCGTCTCTTTTCGATTTCAGAGATTAGTCCGGAAGATGTATCGGCCTTTAATCCCATGGACTTCAGGATTGCCGTCTTCGTTTCTATGGGCGCTTCGTGTCTGCCTCCGAAGATGTCCCAATACTCAGGAACGATCCCGCAGAGATCGGATAATTCATTGATCAATTCTTCAAATGATGGCACGATAACCCCCGTAAAAAACCCAGTACAGTTTAGCAGATTGATTCACACAGTTGAAAGGGGGGCTTTCACAGGGGCGCAGAGTCCTGCGCCCCCGCAGAGGTATTAGTGCTTGTGTTCCATCGGCATCGGTGCTTCTTTTTGCTGCCCGCCGGCCGCAGGCTTCGGCATGTCCATCATCATATGGTGCGAAGAAGACATCATCTTGTCCATCTTTTCGATCATGACAGACAGATCTGTTTCCATCTTCATCTTCGCTTCCGCCGTCGGGGAGGCCAGCATCTGCTTCTGGATGGTCATCGTGTCCTTCATCATCTGCATCATATCGCGCATCATCATGTGATGCTGCTTCATCCTGCCGCCCATCATGCCTTTACCATCGCCGTCCTTCATCATCGGACAGTCCATCATCATCTTGCCATCGCCGCCCTTCATCATCGGGCAGTCCATCATCATCTTGCCATCTCCACCCTTCATCATCTGATGATCCATCATCGGCATGCCCTGTGCGGGCTGAGCTGCTTTTTGTTCATCTGCAGCCTGAGCGGCAGTCAGCGAGCCGATCAATACAAGCGAAACCAAAACAATCAAAAAATTTTTCATTTTTTCTCCCTTGAGGATTTATTTTGAAGCCATTCTATATAAAATAACAATAAATCATGAATTTTCTATGAAGAACTTTGACATGGTAAGATTCTTTCTGATACATTTTTTATTTGCGCAGCGCCAGGACGCAGTTTGGTTGCGCTCTCTTTTGAATTTACTGGGGGCAGGCAACCCTGCCCCTGCAATTATGAATAAGGCGGGTTGATGACCATGGAAAGAAAAAAATCTGCACTCTTGTTCAAGCAGGCTGTCGAACTGATGCCGGGGGGCGTTAATAGCCCGGTAAGGGCCTTCAAAGCCGTGGGAGGCTCACCGGTATTTATAAAAAGCGCAAATGGCTCGCGCCTTATCGATGTCGACGGCAATGAATACATCGATTATGTTCTCTCATGGGGGCCGATGATAGCGGGGCATGCCCATCCGGCGGTTATCAAGGCTTTGAAGGCAGCCGCTGAAAACGGCACAAGCTTTGGTGCACCCACCGCGCTCGAAATCGAACTTGCCCGTCTTATAGTTAAGGTTTTTCCATCGATAGAGAAGATAAGGATGGTAAATTCCGGCACCGAAGCTACAATGAGCGCTATCAGGGCTGCCAGGGGATTCACCGGAAGGGACAAGATTATCAAGTTCGAAGGATGCTATCACGGTCATGCCGACGGTTTGCTGGTCAAGGCCGGTTCCGGGGCCATGACATTCGGTGTGCCCGACAGTCCCGGCGTCCCGAAATCTTACGCGAGAAATACGATTACCCTTCCATTTAATGACAGCGCTGCATTCAAGGAGTTGATCGCTAAAGAGTGGAAATCCTTAGCTTGCGTTATAACCGAACCGGTTGTCGGCAATATCGGCTGCGTCCCGCCTGCAAAGGGATTCCTGGAGACGCTCAGGAAAGAGACCGAAAAGTATGGAATAATACTCATCTTCGACGAAGTCATGACCGGCTTCAGGGTCTCTTTCGGCGGAGCTCAAGCGTATTATGGCATCAAGCCCGATCTCACATGCCTCGGCAAGGTCATAGGCGGAGGGCTTCCGGTCGGTGCGTACGGCGGAAAGAAAGAGATCATGGCCTTGATATCTCCCGAGGGGCCTGTTTATCAGGCGGGGACCCTTTCCGGAAACCCTCTTGCCATGACCGCAGGTATCGAAACGCTGAAGATATTGATGAAGGGAGGCACTTACGAGAAGCTGGAAGCGAGGATGCAGCAGCTGGAAGCTGGCTTGAAGGACGCTGCCGGAAAGGCCGGCGTCCCAACAAAGTTCTATCGTGCCGGGAGTATGTTCTGCACATATTTCACCGACAGGGAAGTGATCGATTATAAAACGGCCAAGTACGCAGATACCGAGCGTTTTTCGCGCTTTTTCTGCGGCATGCTCGATCGCGGCATCTATCTTGCCCCCTCACAGTTCGAAGCCGGCTTCATATCCCTGGCCCATTCGAAGTCCGACATCGACAAGACGGTCAGGGCCGCATACGAGACACTGAGAGGGATAAGGTAAGAAACTATAGCATCGCTGCCTCTTGCGGGTGCCGGTCTATTGCAATGATGTCCGGGAACATGCGAAGACCGGTTTTTGCAAGCAGATTGCTATTCTACTGAAAGAACAAGTATCATCAGGCTACGAAGACCTGAGAGGCGGATTGATTGAAGGACAATAATGACGATAAATCGGTGCTCAGACAGGTTTTTGAAGCGAGCACCGTCGGAATACAACTTGTAGTTTCAACCTTTGCCGGACTCGCCATAGGATACGGGCTCGACAAACTCTTCGGCACTTCCTTCCTTAAATTTATTTTTCTTGCCTTTGGGATCGTCGCGGGGTTCTGGGAAATATTCAAGGTCGTAAAGAAGCAGGAGGAAAAAGACAGTGGAAGAACTGATTCCACAGATGATTCAAAGAATCACTAAACAGTCGCTCATTGTCATTCTGCCCCTCGCGGCAGTCGCTTTATTTTTCACGGATTGGCTCTCCGCGCTGAACCTGGTCATAGGAGGTGCGATCAGTCTTTTTAGCTTCAGGACGATGGCTTGGGCCGTGAAGAATTTTCTCGGTACTGAGATGGCACAGGCAGTTATCATGGGAATCAGTGTGGGGAAGGTCCTGCTTATCTTCGTATTTCTCGTGATTATTGCTTATTTCCATCTTGTTAAGGCGATACCTCTGCTTGCAGGGTTTACTCTTGTTCTTGCCATAGTGATCAAGGAAGCGCTGATAGCTGCAAAGAAAGCCTCTCGCACATGAACTATCTCATCATACTTGCCGTACTGCTGGCCATGATGGCGTTAAAACTTACCAAGGTGCTGATGCTTCTGATCCTGGCTGTGGTAACTATTATCCTGATCATCAGAAGCGGAGTCCTGAAGGACCTGTTCGGGGACAAGGACAAAGATAAGCGCAGGTGACCTTACTGTTGCATAACCTCGCCGTGAGGAATGCCCGACGTCTTTATAATGCAATGAGAAGGGTTCTCAGTAATATGACGGATGTTCTTTTCGCCACTGGGCAGGGTATTTAGTCAGCCCCTTATTTCCCCAAATGCCGAGGCCCCTTGCATGCGCCCTTTTTTGTGCATCGATAAGCCTGTCAGCATAGTGCACATTAGGCGGGAAAGTATAGAGTACTGCGTATCCGTCTTCTATCATTTTTTCATTGATAAGGGTCCCACTGCGCCTGTTCCAGAGATAGCCCAGGAGACGGCCGTACTTGTCCCTCTGATCGACGTCGAACTCCACATTGACGACCCAGTCGCTCTCGCTGAGCAGTTTCTTCAGATGTTTCTTCGCATTTCTTCCCCAGGGGTCCTGTTTCAGTTCAGGGGCGTCGATTCCGATCAGCCGGACGCGCTCTATCTTGAGAGGGAAGCCGGCGAAGCTTTTTACCTTGATGCTTACGGTGTCGCCGTCGTGAACCTCGGTAACCACGTATGAATTGCCGGGAAGCGCGTACAGGGGGGAAGTAATGAAGGCCATGAGGAAAATAATGGTGACTATTCTTGTATAATAGTAACGTCGCATAAGTTATATTAGCATAAGCCGCAGGTCAAGGAGCCCCTGGAATGGGAATGGTGAAGAATATAGTCCTTACAGGTTTTATGGGGACCGGGAAGACCGAGGTGGGCCGAGTTCTTGCCCAGCGTCTCGGCTATGTCCTTATCGATGTCGATGACGAGATCGAAAATGAGCAGAAGATGAAGATATCAGATATTTTCAGCAGATCAGGCGAGCCCGCTTTCAGGGACATCGAGTCTGCAATGATAAAGAAGCTTTCCCAACTCGGCAGAGCGGTCATCTCAACCGGCGGCGGCGCGGTCCTCAGGCAGGAGAACATTGACTGTTTGAGATTAAAAGGCATAATCGTCTGTCTTACCGCTTCAGCCGAGACGATCTTTGACAGGACGAAGAGGAACAATGACCGGCCGCTTCTGAAGGTTGACGATCCACTTGGCAAGATAAAGGAGCTTCTCTCTTTCAGGCAGCCGTGTTATCAAAAGGCCGATATCGCTGTCGATACGGAAGGCAAAGCGCCGGTCGAAGTAGCCGAGGAGATAATTGAAAAAGTCAGGAGCGAAGTGTAGGGCGGGGTGCCGCCTACGCTGAGGGTTGAATATGGAAAAAGTAACGGTTGATCTCGGACAGAGAAGTTACGAAATCCTGATCGGCGAAGGCATTCTGCCCGGCCTCGGGGAGAAACTGAAGGCTTTTGGTTTCAGCCCGACCGTAGGTGTCATCAGCAATCCTGCGGTATTCGCTCTTTATGGCGATCAGGTATTGAGGTCGATCCGGGAAGCCGGCTTCGATTGTTTCACCGTACTGATTCCCGACGGAGAGGAGTATAAGGATTACGCATGGTCTCACTACATTCTTACCGAGCTTCTGAAGCGGGGCCTGGACAGGAATTCCTGCATTGTTGCTCTTGGCGGCGGAGTTATCGGCGATATAACCGGTTTTGCGGCATCTGCGTACATGCGAGGAATACATTTCGTGCAGGTGCCGACTACCCTCCTGGCACAAGTAGACAGCTCGGTTGGCGGCAAAACAGGAGTGAATCATTACCTGGGTAAGAACATGATAGGTACATTCTATCAGCCGCGCCTCGTCTGGATCGATCCGGGAACCCTGGGCACTCTTCCGCCGAGGGAGCTTCTGTGCGGTATTGCCGAGGTGATTAAATACGGCATCGTATGGGACGAGGCGTTCTTCGACTTTATGGGCAAGCGGAAAGACGATATCATGGGCCTCGAATCGGAAGCCATTAATTTTATCATCAAACGCTCGTGCGAAATAAAGGCAGAGGTGGTATCCAGCGACGAAAGAGAGTCGGGACTGAGGGCGATTCTCAATTTCGGACATACCATAGGTCATGCCGTTGAGACCGAAACCCGGTATTCGCGTTTCCTCCACGGCGAAGCGGTCGGATTGGGGATGTGCCTTGAATCCAGGCTCTCGGAGATTCTCGGACTGCTGGCTGCAGAGCAATTCGGACGCATAAGAACGCTTATCGCAGCTTACGGTCTGCCGTGCGATTTGCCCGACGAACTGAATGCGGGCAATTTGCTTTCCCACATGAAACGTGATAAAAAGGTTGTAGCGGGCGAGATGATGTTCGTCCTTCCCGAAAGGATCGGCGGGGTTGTGATGAAAAGAGGCATCACATCAGCAGATATTGAAAAGGCGCTAATAAAATGAAAAACATACTGGTCATTGATGACGAAGCGGATATTGTCGAGCTCGTCGCATACAACCTGAAAAAAGAAGGGTTTGACGTCGACACCGCCCATGACGGGGAACAGGGATTGAATAAGATCGGCGCCAAGAGATACGACCTCATATTTCTCGACCTGATGCTTCCGGGAATTCAGGGAATCGAACTCTGCAAGATGGTTCGCAGCAATCCCGATACTGCTCGAATCCCGATAGTGATGCTGACCGCCAAGGGCGAAGAGATCGACAAGATCCTCGGTCTTGAAGTGGGAGCCGATGATTACATAACCAAGCCGTTCAGTCCACGAGAGCTGGTGGCTCGTGCGAAAGCGATCCTGAGAAGGGCCGAACAGCCTGCCGAAGCAGTTCATGAAACTGAAGAAGATGAGAGCATACTCAGGATAAACGATATGACTATCGACAAGGAGCGTTTTACAGTGACGGTTGCAGACCGCCAGATAAAGCTGAGCGCGACCGAATTCAAACTGCTGCTCTTTCTCGCCGAAAGGCCCAAAAAGATATTTAATAGGGAACAACTCCTGGATATGGTTTGGGGAAATGATGTCTATGTTGAGCCCAGAACTGTCGACGTCCATATCCGGAGGCTCAGGGCGAAGATCGAGCACGACCCGAACAACCCCGCATATATCAAAACCATGCGAGGCGTCGGTTATTTTGTGGAGAAATAAATGGATACTTTTATCATAATGGTCCTTTCGATTGTTATCCTTGCGCTTATCGTCTACATTATCCGTACCGCTCTTGCAATTCGCGAATTCGGGAGCCTGCTTAAAGAGCTTTCGTCCGGCAATCCCGAAGCCCGTTCGTATAAAATGGCGAACGCCACTCTCGACCGGATTGCGCGTGACATTGTCTCGGTCATGGATTTGACCAGGGAGAGACGCGATTTCGCGGAGCAGGAGCGGCAACGGCTGGAAGCCATACTTAGAGGGATGTCCGACGGTGTGTTAATGGTTGATATACGCGGAAGGGTTGTACTTGCCAACAGGGCCTTCAAAAAGCTCCTGCGCATCAACGAGGATATAGAGAAAAAGCAAATCATGGAAGTCCTGAGAAACGCCGAGGTCCTCGGTCTGTTCAACAGGACCATGGATACGTGGGACATCGCCATTGCCGAGATTACCGTCTCGAGGGTCGATAAGGACCTTTATCTCATCGCGACAGCAGTCCCTATCTACTCGGGGGATTCGGTCGGCGGCACTGTTATCACGCTGCATGACATAACCCGCCTGAAACTGCTCGAAGAGATGAGAAAGGATTTTGTGGCCAATGTGTCCCACGAGATAAAGACGCCGATCACGGCCATAAAGGGTTTCGCCGAGACGCTGCTCGACGGGGCCATTGACGACAAGGAAAACGCAACGCGGTTTCTTAGCATGATCAAGAACCACAGCGAAAGACTCAACAGCCTCGTGGACGACCTGCTGACCCTTTCGAGGATAGAGCTTGGGGACATCATCGTCAATAAATCCGAGGTCAGGCTGGATGACGTTGTCGATACCGTTTTCGCCATGCTCCAGGATAAGGCCGACAAAAAAGGGTTGTACCTGAAAAAGGCTTTCCCGGAGGGCGTGGCCGTCATCTCTGCGGACCGTGACCGGCTGGTACAGATACTCCTCAACCTCGTCGACAACGGCATAAAGTTCAGTGAAAAGGGAGGCGTTACGGTGGGGTTCGAAATGTCGGATAATGTTCCGGCACTATTTGTGGAAGACATCGGCATAGGGGTGCCGACAAGTCATTTGCCGAGGCTCGGCGAACGCTTTTACCGCGTCGACAGGGCACGCTCCCGCGAGATGGGAGGCACCGGACTGGGACTCGCCATAGTAAAGCATCTCGCCAAGGCCCACGATTGGGAAATGGCCGTGGCAAGCAGCCAGGGCAAGGGTACTAAGGTAAAGTTGATCATCAGGAAATAGCATAATACACAGGTTGCGCAAAAGGACAAAAATGTTATTGACAACCCCTCGGGGCATCCATTAAGCTAATCGGCGGTAAGTAATGAAATTCCTATTCCCTAAAACAATCGACTTTTTTGAGCTCTTCGATCATGCATCACGCAATGTGATCAAGGGCGCTTCACTTCTCGTTGCCGTCCTCCAGGACATGGACAATCTCGAAATGATCTCCAAGGAGATCCGGGAGTCTGAAAAAGAGGGCGATATGATGACCCACGACATCATCAAGAAGCTCAACAAGACTTTTATCACACCGATCGACCGCGAAGACCTGCATGCCCTGGCGACCAAGATCGACGACGTCATAGATATGATATGGGCGTGTGTCGACAGGTTCACTCTATTCAAGCTGTCGGTGCCGACGAAAGAGGCCATCGATATGGCAAAAGAGATCCTCACGACTACCGAGATGATGAGCAAGGCGGTCATTGCCCTCAGAGATAAAAAATATTCATTCGTCCAGGAATACTGCATAGAGATCAACAGGCTCGAAAACAGGATCGACAGGCTCTACCGCGATGCACTTTGCAGACTCTTCGATGAGGTAAAAGACCCTATAGCGATTATTAAATGGAAGGAAGTTTACGAATATCTCGAAAACGCCGCGGATGCATGTGAGGACGTGGCGAACATACTAGAGGCGATAGTTCTTAAATATGCATGATTCTTTTACTCTGCTTGTCTGTGTTGTAGTTCTCGCAGTTATTTTCGATTTTATCAACGGTTTCCACGATACAGCCAACGCCATTGCCACTTCAGTTTCGACGCGGGTGCTCTCTCCCAGGAATGCCATCATAATGGCGACGGTGCTCAATCTTGTCGGGGCCGCATCGGGAACCGCGGTGGCGAAAACCGTCGGCGCAGGACTGGTAGATACCGGAGGCGTTACCCAGTTGACAGTTTTATCGGCACTTGTTGCTGCCATAATCTGGGACCTTATTACCTGGTATTTCGGTCTTCCTACATCATCGAGCCATGCCGTGCTGTCGAGCCTCGTCGGCGCCGCCGTAGCCACCTCCGGAACAGGGGTAGTTATCAGCGCAGGAGTCTACAAAATACTCCTTGGCCTGGTCATATCCCCGCTGGTCGGCTTTGTTCTCGGCGGTTTTATAATGCTTTGCCTTGCCCGGTTTTTCTGTAACCAATCCCCGTCCTTAGTCAATAACATCTTCAGCCGTTTCCAGATAGCTTCGGCTGCTTATATGGCCTTCAGCCATGGAAACAACGATGCTCAGAAGACCATGGGAATAATTACCATGGCCCTCGTAAGTTACTATCACATGCCGACCTTTGATGTCCCTTCGTGGGTCATCCTCACCTGTGCCTTAGCTATGGCCATGGGGACAGCCGTGGGCGGATGGAGGATCATCAAAACGCTCGGAACCAAGCTCGCCCAGCTAAGGCCTATCAACGGCTTTGCCGCTGAGACTGCGGCTGCTACGGTTATCGAACTCGCCTCACGCATCGGCATGCCGCTCTCAACTACCCATGTCATCTCATCTTCCATCATGGGCGTAGTAGCGTCGAAGCGTATTTCGGCTGTCCGCTGGACCGTCGGAGGAAATATAATCGCCGCCTGGATCATCACCATCCCGGTCTGCGCGGCGCTTGCATGGGTTATCTGTAAAAGCCTGCTCCTCATCATGCACTGACAAATCGTTTCAAAATCGATCAGTAATCATAAAATTTCAGCGAGAGCTTAATTTTAATCCTGCCTTTTTCCGTTGAATTATCTTTGGGCCTGCCTTGTGGATAGCCGGAAATGTTATTACACTATAATCATTGAGACTATGACCTAAATCATACCGCCGAAATTCTTCACGCTTTATACTTAATCTAACGTCTCAAATAAAAACCCAACGGAGGATTCAAAATGTTTTGTTACCAATGTGAACAGACAGCACAGGGCACGGGTTGCACCAAGGTCGGGGTTTGCGGCAAGCAGCCCGATGTGGCGGCCCTTCAGGACCTTCTTGTATATGCTATGAAAGGGCTCTCTCAGTATGCTGTCGAGGCACGGAAGGCCGGCATCATCGATAATGCAGTGAACGTTTTCACCGTCAAGGCGCTTTTTTCGACTTTGACAAATGTCGACTTCGATCCGGCGCGCTTTGTCGAGCTCATCAATGACTGCGTCAAGCATCGCGAGGCCATCAAGGCCAAACTTAAAGCCGCCGGTAAGACAATCGAATTCACTGACGGCACCGCGACTTTCAATCCCGCCGGAGATCTTGCCGGCATAGTCAAGCAGGGCGAAGCCGCGGGTATCAAGTCGTATCCTGATATCAATCCGGACATCCACTCGTTACAGCAGACGATGATCTACGGGCTGAAAGGCGTTGCCGCCTATGCAGATCACGCCGAGATTTTGGGGCAGCAGGATGAGAAGGTCTATGCCTACATCCATGAGGCCCTTGCGGCCACCCTTGACGAGAACCTCGGTCTGAATGAATGGGTCGGTCTTGTTCTCAAGTGCGGAGAGATTAATCTCAGGACAATGGAACTGCTCGATGCCGGCAATACCGGAACTTACGGACATCCAGTGCCGACCAAAGTCCCGCTCGGTCACAAGAAGGGCAAGGCTATTCTCGTTTCAGGCCATGATCTCAAGGATCTCGAGGAGATTCTCAAACAGACCGAGGGCAAGGGGATTAATATCTATACTCACGGCGAGATGCTCCCTACTCACGGTTATCCGGGCCTGAAAAAATATGCCCACTTCTATGGCCATTACGGCACAGCCTGGCAGAACCAGCACAAGGAATTCCCGCAGTTCCCGGGCGCCATACTCATGACCACAAACTGCCTGCAGAAACCCCAGGATTCGTACAAGGAAAATATCTTCACCTGCGGACTCGTCGGCTGGCCCGGCATTAAACACATAGGCGACCGCACCTTTGCACCTGTCATCGAAAAAGCACTTCAGCTGCCGGGATTCTCAGAGGATGCGGAGGGCAAGTCAGTCATGGTCGGATTCGGCCGGAACACGGTGTTAGGGGTTGCCGGTACGGTGATCGAGGCAGTCAAGAACAAGCAGATCCGTCATTTCTTCCTGGTCGGCGGCTGCGACGGAGCAAAGCCCGGCCGCAACTATTACACGGAATTCGTCGAAAAGACCCCGAAGGACACGATCGTGCTTACCCTCGCCTGTGGCAAGTTCCGCTTCTTCGATAAGGAGCTTGGCGATATCGGCGGAATCCCGAGGCTGCTTGACGTCGGTCAATGCAATGATGCTTACTCTGCGGTGAAGATCGCGGTGGCGCTCGCAGAGGCATTCAAGGTGGGTGTGAACGATCTGCCGCTGTCCATGATTCTTTCGTGGTACGAGCAGAAGGCGGTAGCGATTCTTCTGACCCTGCTTTATCTGGGCATCAAGGACATCCGCCTCGGTCCCGCATTACCTGCCTTTATTACGCCGAATGTCCTGAAGGTGCTTGTCGACAACTTCAACATTAAGCCGATTACCACGCCTGACCAGGATTTGAAGGCGATTCTCGGTTAGTCTCATCTTCCGGGCGGGCCGTTTGGCCCGCCTTTCTCCTGATACCCTCCATATCGCCTACCGCCGCAAGCCGACCTGCCCTGGAATTACCCCTGAGCAGTGATATGAAAACGCGACAATTATGTCTATAATTGGGATAGGGACATGTTACGGTGAGTGCCGGTCGTTAATTAGACGACAACGTAACAGGGAGGGGCAATATCATGTCACAGAAGGACGATGTTCGAAACCCTTCCGCCCAATATTATCAAATCGGTGTGAGTCGTCCCGCGCTTCAAGTCGACGATCTGCCGACACCCGAAGAAGTATTCAAAGTCAAGCGCATAGGTCTGGAAGAATTATTCCTTCTGGTTCTGGGGCCGGGCGTAATAGCGTTGGGCCTCGCCATCGGCAGCGGAGAATGGCTTTTGGGACCGCTTGTTGTCGGTGGACATGGGTTTAAGGGCATCGGCTGGGTCATCCTGGTTTCTGCTGTGCTACAGACGTTTTACAATGTGGAACTGGCGCGTTTCACCATAGCTACGGGAGAACCACCCGTCGCTGCATTCGGCCGCACGCCTCCGGGTTTTTTCTTTTGGGTCCCTCTTTCGCTGATCTGTTTTTACGCGGCATTTATCCTCGGCGGCTGGACTGTGAATGCAGGGGCCAGTCTTTTTGCGCTGTTTTCGGGCCGGCCGTATGTGGCTGCAGAGCTGGAAACAGTGCGCATATTGGGCATCGCTCTGCTGGCAAGCACGTTCCTTTTTGTGCTGTTCGGGCAACGGATCGAAAGAACTCTCGAGATTGTTATGGGCGTTTTTCTGATCTTCATCCTCACCGGCCTTGTGCTGGTCACTTTGATCGTGGTACCGCCGGATTATTTGGGCCGGGCGCTCGCGTCGCTCATCATACCGGCCGCGCCTCCAAAAGGGACCGATCCGTCGCTATTAGGAGCGCTGGCCGGGTTTTCAGCACTTGCTTCAGGATTGAACTTTATGATTATCGGGCTCTACCGTGATAAGGGTTATGGGATGGGGCATAAAACCGGATATATCCCGGGCCTTATCGGCGGACGGCCCGCTGAAATTTTGCCGGTTGGAAAGACATTCCCTGAAAACGAGAAGAATGCGGCGCTATGGAAACGCTGGTTCCGCTATCTTTTGATTGATCAATGGGGCATATTTTTTATCGGCAGCATGATCGGAATCATTGCCCCCTGCATACTGGTCGGGTATATGTCGAGCCTGCCCGGAGCCGAGCCGCCGACCGAGAACTCAGTGTCGGTCTATGCGGCAGTCCATCTCGGCCAAAGGTATGGACCAGCCCTCTTCGGATGGGCGTTGCTCACCGGTTTTTTCATCCTGTATAAGACGCAGATTGCCATTTTGGAGGCACTGACGCGCACCATGACCGATGCGGTCTATGGAGTTTGTGCCCGACTGCGCACATGGACCGGCAATGACCCGCGGCGATTTTACTACCCGTGGATGTTCCTGATGGTTGCGGTGATCAGCGGGATGATACATATCGCACTGCCGGTGCACTTGATCGTCCTGTCGGCAAATCTGTCGAACCTTGCCTCGCTGATCTTCCCGCTTGTTATGATCTATCTCAACAGGCAGCTTCCCAGGCCTGCCAGGATCAAATGGTGGTCGTACCTCGCTCTGGTATGTAATGTCATCTTTTTCGGTTTCTTCTTCGTGAATTTCATGGCTGTTCAATTGACCGGGACGCCGTTAGTACGTTTTTAGGACTGGAGGTTATTTTTGACCGATAATTCTGCAATGCGGATTTCCCGCTTCTCTTCGATACGGGCAAGGCTGGTAGCAATCTTTCTATTGATAGTCCTTTTCCCAATGTCCGCTATCATGGCGATTCGCGCCATATCGGGGTCGGAAGGCGCTCAGGCGCAACTTGCCACACAGCTCGATATTGTGGCGAGTTACAGAGAGGCTGCAATCAATTCGCGACAGGGCACGCTCAAAATCGAACTCAGCAACGCACTGGCAGGGAGAAATGCCTATCAATATATCGATATTCTCAGTAGTAAGAAACATCATGAGAGTGACTATCAGGACACCCGCAGAATTCTCACGGCCCGTTTCAGGCAATTGACGGGCGAGTCTAAAAGGTTTGAGGCCCTTTTCCTGATGGACGGCAATGGACTGGTGGTGCTGTCCACGGAGCCGGGACAGGAGGGAAGATCATACGCCGATGAGTCTTTCTTCCAGAAGGGACTTAAAGAGACCGTCGTATGCCCATCATCAACAGCACGTCTGCTGATGATGGTTTCGCTCCCTATTATCGATGGCGCCGGCAGGACAATTGGAGTCTTTGCCGGACGCGCAGGCCTGCGAGCGCTTGGCGATATCATGAGTGTTCCGGCGGGGCTGGGTGTGACTGGCAAGAGCTATCTGGTCGGCGCCGATCATTCATTGCTGAGCTCACTGCCTGGTGCAGAAGCGGGCGCAAAGGTTTCCAGCAAGGGCATCGATGCGGCCCTGACATATCGTGTGAAGGGTGCGGGTGCATATAAGGATTTTCAGGGGGTGCTCGTATATGGGGTATACCGATGGCTGCCTGAACTTGAAGCGGTTTTGATGGTAGAGCAGGAACAGGCCGAATCCTCCAAGACAGCTCATGTGGCTATGGCGGCCAACGCTGGCATAGCAATTGCTGCGCTGCTGATCGCCGCCATTGCCTCGCTGATCGTAACTCGCAGCATTTCTACGCCGTTGGCCGACCTGGCTGAAACGGCCAACAAGATCGCTGCGGGCCAGCTCGATCTTACCGCTGAAGCAGTACGCATAGACGAGATCGGTGCACTGGCCGAATCCTTCAATTTCATGACTGCCAAGCTCAGGACGACGCTTGAGGGCCTTCGCAAAAGCGAGGAGAAATACCGCGGCATCTTCGAAAATGCTCTTGAGGGGATATTTCAGATATCGTTTGATGGAAAGATATTGAGTGCCAACCCGGCGATGGCCCGCATCCTGGGTTATGATTCACAGTACGAAATCATTGCGAACACAACCGATATCCGGACCCAGCTTTATTGCTACCCGGGGGATCGGGATTCGATCATAGCCGAGCTTCTCGATCGCGGCGAAATTATCGGGCGCGAGTGTCAATATTACTGCAAGGACAAGAAGAAGATTTGGGTTTCAATTACCGCATCCACAGTGCGGGACGATGCGGACAACCCCCTTTATATTGAAGGCCTCCTGACGGACATCAGCGACCGGAAGAGGGCGGAAGAGGCATTAGCTGAAGCCCGAAACTATCTGGACAAGATCATCAATTTCGTCGCCGACCCTATTTTCGTCAAAGACAGGCAGCACCGCTTCGTGCTCATCAACGATGCCTGCTGTGAACTGATCGGACGCAGCAGGGAAGAGCTGATAGGGAAGGATGATCTTGCCATCTTCAACAGGGATGAGGCAGAAGTCTTTCTGGCAAAAGATGAAATGGTCTTCCAGTCCGGGGAAGAAAACGTCAACGAGGAAAGCGTGACGGATTCAATCGAAGTCGTTCACACGGTCGTTACCAAAAAAACATTGTATGTCGACGAAAAGGGAGAGAAGTTCATTGTCGGAGTTGTTCGCGATGTCACCGACCGCAGAAGACTGGAGGGCGAGCTTATCAAGGCGCAGAAACTTGAATCGGTCGGCTTACTCGCAGGAGGGATAGCCCACGACTTCAATAATCTCCTGACGGCCATACTGGGCAACATTTCTCTTTCGAAAATATTGATATCGCCGCAGGATAAAGCATATGAACGCCTGACCGCCGCCGAGAAGGCATCTTTGAGGGCAAAGGACCTTACTCAACGGCTGCTTACCTTCTCCAAAGGGGGGATACCTGTAAAGAAAACGATCTCCTCAGCGGAAGTGATCAATGATGCCGCGGGACTGGCATGCAGCGGGTCGATGGCGATGTGCGAGCTTTCGGTCCCCGATGATCTATGGGCCATCGACGCCGACGAAGGGCAGATCAGTCAGGTGATAAACAATATTGTCATCAATGCTATCCAGGCTATGCCCAATGGCGGCAAAGTGACGGTGCAATGCGGCAATATCGTCGTCAGTGCGGATGATGAACTGCCGCTGCGGCCCGGCAATTACATCAAAATCAGTATCAAGGACCACGGGGAAGGGATACCTGAAGAATCTCTTGGAAGGATTTTCGATCCTTATTTTACAACCAGGGAGAAGGGCAGGGGACTGGGACTCGCCACTACTTATTCGATAATCAAGAATCATGAAGGGCACGTTACCGTCGATTCGAAAGTTGGGGCCGGGACGACATTTTCGATCTATCTTCCTGCTTCCGAAGCGCCGGCGGACACCCGGAGGCTGGATGAAAAGAAAGTGACATCAGGCAAGGGAAGTATCCTCATAATGGATGACGAGGAAGTTATCAGGCAGGTGGCGGGAGACATGCTGGAGTATATAGGTTTCGATGTCGATTTTGCCGAAGACGGCTCCGAAGCCATTGAGAAATACAAAGCGGCTTTTGAGTCCGGCAGGCCCTACGATGTCGTGATCATGGACCTGACGATCCCGGGAGGCATGGGTGGGAAAGAGGCGATTAAGAAGCTCATCGAGATTGATCCGAACGTTAAGGCGATTGTTTCGAGCGGCTATTCAAACGACCCCCTGATGTCCGAATTCAGGAAGTACGGTTTTGCAGGCGTCGTCTTGAAACCCTATCAGATCGCCGAACTGAACGAACAGGTCAGTAAGGTTTTGCATGAAACTTGAGGATTAATGCGTGCCTCTTGCGGTAATCCTGAGAATAGCCTATTATCAAGGTTAATCGATGATCCCCCTTAAAGACGAAAATAGATCTGAAACATTTCCGTTTGTCACAGTCTTTCTTATCGTCGCGAATTGCCTGGTTTTTATATGGGAGGCGTTGTCACCCCTTGATGTGTCACAGATAGCCAGGCTCTATGGGGCCATTCCTGTAAACTTGATGTCTTTTGCGGTGAAGCCGGAGGCCTTTCAGCCGATAAGCCCGTTCACCAGCGTAATCGCGGCCATGTTCCTGCACGGAAATGTTCTGCATCTGGCTGGTAATATGCTATATCTGTGGATTTTCGGCGACAATGTCGAAGATACGCTCGGTCATCTAAGGTTTGCCTTATTCTATATGTTTTCGGGTGTTGTCGCAGCATACGCCTTTGCCTTCAGCGGACCCGATTCGATGCTACCGATGGTCGGCGCAAGCGGCGCTATATCAGGAGTCCTCGGCGCCTATATATTTCTGTTTCCATCAGCGCGGGTTGTGACCCTTGTTTTCTTCGGCCTCATCTGGATTTCCAGGATACCCGCAGTCATAGTAATCGGGTTGTGGGCAATCTTGCAGGTCCTGAATGGCTTCTTCAGCGAGGCACAAATTCAGCATGGAGGCGTTGCATGGCTTGCGCATGTGGGAGGTTTCATGGTCGGGCTTCTGACCATTCGCCTATGGCTTCCCCGGAAGGGGCACAACAGGTTCTGATTAAAATCACAGCATTCCCTCTGAGTTTTTGTATATAATATAAGGCCGTGTAATACTGCAATGAAATAGGAGAGGGCGCCTATGAATGATTCTCTGAGGATCTTGACTCAAAAGATTCCGAAACTGCCTACCATACCGCCCGTTGCCGATAAGATCATCCAGCTCGTCAGCAGCAAAGCCTCAGTCGTCAACAGTATCGTCGAAACCATAGAAACAGATCCGGCTATATCAGCAAAGGTCATCAGCTTTGCCAATGCCGCTTTTTACCGCACCGGACAGCCGGTGACAACTATTCAGGATGCAGTCATGAAGATCGGCTTCGACAATGTCAAGAGTATCGCTCTCGGCATATCGCTCCTTACACTGTTCAAGGGTAAACGGGACACCGATGAGGATGGATATCACAATATCATCAGGCACAGTATGGCGGTCGGCGTATTCTCAAAGGAGATTGTCGATTTTATGGGATGGAAAAATCATGAGGATATATTCACGAGCGGTCTTCTTCATGACCTGGGGCTGATGGTGATGAATGCCTTTTTCCCTGAAATTTATACCCGGATAGAAGATAGATTCAAGACAGGTATGTCTTTCCCGGATGCGGAAAATGAGGTTTGCGGGTTTTCGCACGGTGAAATAGGGGCCTGGCTTGCTGATAAATGGAACCTGCCGGACAATATGTGCGAAGTCATTCGACATCATCACAATCCGTCCTCGGTCTCTTCTGCCGCTGTAGCGATTGTGCATCTGGCCGACATCACCGCGATCAGGAGAGGCTTCAGCCCGGTGTCGCACGGAGGATTTGAAGGGCCGCTGGATAGCGCAGCAATGCAGATGCTGGGAATGAACGAAGAGAAAATCGAGAAGTTCGAAGCCGGTATCGAAGAGATCATCGCCATGGTCGGCAATATGTGGCTATGATTGATAACCCCTTCCTCAAACGGCTCTCCCGGACCCTGAGCGAGTCCCCCGGAAAACCAATCCGGCTTGACGGGCTTGCGGGTGAAGAATCGGCAATTGCCCGGATGATCAACGAACAAATAATGAAGGCCCGGAAATGCGAGCGCATTGCAGGCGGATCTCTCGGTGTCCTTGCGAGTGAAGAGGCATTCTACGAAAAGATAATCAGGGTTATATCCGCCATGATAAGGGTGAGCACACTAGGCAAGAAGGAGAGGGACATCGATACTCTTTGCCGGGACATCGTAACGATCTTTTCGAAGGAACTTGATTTCGATAATTGCTCGATCATGCTGAAGGATGAGGAAGGCAAGAAGCTGGTGCTTACCGCCGGAAGCGGCAAGGGTGACAAATACAAAAGGGGAAAGGTATGGAAGACCGGTACGACAATAGAGGCCGGTGCCGGAGTGGCCGGAACCGCCTTTGTAACAGGACGGCCGGTATTTGTCGCCGATGTTTCTGCCGACGATAAGTACCTTAAAATGGATGACAACGTCCGCGTCACTTCTGTGCTTTCGGTCCCGATCAGGGCCGAGGACGAAATAATCGGTGTTGTCAATTTCAGCCATCCGCTTTATAACGAAGGCTACGACGATCACATGGAAAACCTGATGGTGCTGCTGTCCGGGTTCGTGGGCCAGGTTATTACGCTCTCAAGGCTTTATAACAGCCTGTCTCATTGGAACGAGGCGCTGAAGGAGGAAGTGGATAAAAAGACCACCGAGCTCACGAGGAAGAACCGGCAGTTGCGCAAGATCGCGCTGATCGACCCGCTTACCGGTATATTCAATCGCCGCTTCTTTTTCAAGAGGCTCGAAGAAGAATTCCTGAGGTCGGAGAGATATGAAGTGCAGTTTTCCCTTCTCTTTATCGATATCGATAACCTGAAACCGATAAACGACACCTACGGCCATATGGCAGGCGACAGAGTTATAAAGACCCTCGCAAAAATGCTCAAGCAGATCGGCAGGCAGGGTGACATGGCATGCAGGCTCGGAGGAGACGAGTTCGGCTATGTCCTTCTGGAATCCGACGTCGAAGGCGCCTATAATTTTGCCCTCAGGCTGCAGGAAAAAATTGCCCGGCATCATCTCAAGGGACTTAAGAACAATCCTACCATAAGTGTAGGAGTTGCCAACACGAAGCATACAAAATTCAAGGATCATAAAGACCTGTATCGTGGAGCCGATAGCGCCCTATATGCCGCTAAACTTATAAAGAATGCTGTCCGCATCTATTCCAGCAACAAAAATCACAAGAACCACAACAAATTTCAACTTCCTCTTATAGAGTGAGACGGGACGGCAAGCCAATTGCCTGAACATCATTCTGCTTATCCGGATGCTATTTATTCTCTTTGGAGACGCCCCTCTTAATATGACCAACGAGATTCTTCGGGGTCGTAGTGCTCCTGGAAAAACATTGTATTCCGAGTTCCTCAAATTTCTTATGCGGAATATCATATCTGCCTGAATACATAATGACTGGAAAGTTTCGCGGCTGTTCCTGTTTGATTTCCTTGAGGACTGA